>JAMOTW010000186.1 GCA_027062125.1 Thermococcus sp. | reverse complement strand
GCCCCGAGGCGCTTCCTGTATTTCCACAGGGTTATTATGTTTATCATAATGAACGTGTTGTGAAGGGAGGGCAGTACGAACTCCTGCCTCGTGAGCAGGGTGTTATTCGATATATAACCTGGAAGGTTGTAGACTATATGAGGGGCATAGATGTGAAAGAGGAGATATATCGCCCCCGCTACTGTGTAGGCCATCAGGTACCTGGCAAGCAACTGATCCGACGCTTCCAAATCCCTCAGATACAGCAGGAGATATGCGACGATAATGGCTATGGAACCGGCGAAACCGAGATAGTACACGACGGTGAAGAGTGCATAGAGCGGAGGAATACTCTTTGTGAACTCCACCAGGCCGACGACCAGATCCCGCGACGTGAGGGGGAGCCGGAGGAACTGTGGTGTTAGGTCCAGGCTCCAGCGCCCGATGACACCGTACAGAACGCCGAAGGCAACCCATCCAAAGTAGCTGAGAAAGAACGCGTTCAGCCTTACGAGCACCTCCGGGTCTTCAAGGCGCCGCTGGAGCATGTTCATAACTTCTACCCCCAAGTAGTCAAGCCTTTAACTCCACCTTCTTGAACACTCCAAGTTTGACTCCAAGCCTTAAAAACCTTACACTCCAACCTGTGATGGTGAAAAGGTATGGAGATTCCGAACTACGGGAACCTGGAGATAAACGCGGTACTTTTTGACCTGAACGGCACCCTGGCGGAAGGGGGAAGGATCGACGACGAAGTTAAACACCTCCTAGAGAGGCTCGCGGACAAGTACACGGTCGTAGTTCTGAGCGCGGATACCTTTGGGACGCTGGAGGAGGAGTTTGAAGGGCTTCCCGTGAGGATAGAGAGGGTTTCGAGCGGTGCCGAAAAGGCAGAAATCGCGAGGGGCTACGAACCCTACATAGCGGTTGGCAACGGAAACAACGACGTGGCCATGCTTGAGAGCGCGGAGCTGGCTTTCTGCGTGATAGGGCCAGAGGGAGCGACAACCGACGCCCTTCTCGCCAGCGATGTGGTGGTGAGAGACGTTAAGGACGCCATAGGCATGCTCCTCGACGAAAAAAAGCTCATAGCTACGCTCAGAGGGTGAGCTATGGACTACAGAACGCTTAAGGGAGTCGGAACTGCTGAGCTGGTGATCAAGAAGTCGGTCTTCATAGGCTACGCCTCGCCGGCGAAGACGGAGGAAGAGGCCAAGGAGTTCATCGCAAAAATCAAGGCCCACCACAGCGACGCGACGCACAACGTTTCGGCTTACCTCATCAACGACGGAAAGAGCTTCGCGGTTCGCTACGATGACGACGGGGAGCCAAAGGGCAGTGCGGGAAAGCCAGTACTCAAGGTTATCCAGAACAGGGGATTAAGCAACGTTGTCGTCGTTGTTACCCGCTACTTCGGCGGCATAAAGCTCGGCTACGGCGGTCTGGTTAAGGCCTACAGCGACGCCGCCAGTCTGGCCATTGAAAATGCAGGAATTATTGAAGTCTACGAGACGGAGCGCTTCCAGGTCACCTTCCCCTACGGCCTCTTTCACCTCGTCAGGGAGACCGTCGAGAATTCCGGAGGAAAAGTCGTTGGAGAGGACTACGGCGAGCTAGTGACGTTCACCGTCGAAACGAGGAAAGGTGAAGCTGAGGGGCTGATGGAACTCTTGACGAAGAGGACGAGGGGAAGGGTCCGGCTCAGGAGGCTCTTCATGAGTTCGTTTGAGGGGAACCTTTAAATTTACATGGTATGTAATTTACATGGGGTGTAAATTACATGGTATGTAAAAACTTCTTCCGGACGAGGCCGGTGATGGAGGAGGAATGTCTATGGGGGGAGGGCCACAGAAAGGCCGTTGAAGACCTCCTCAGTGCGGTCCTTCGGGGCAACACCGCGGTTCTCCTCGGCCCGAGAAGGGTGGGGAAAACGAGCGTGGTCAGCGTGATGGCGGAAAAGCTGCGGAGAAAGAGGGGACACCACTACGTCTATTTCAACTTCTCCCGGTTCATTGGATCGAAGGCGATTTCAATATCGGATATAGAACCAAAGAGAACGTCCTTGAAGATGATAACAACGAGCAAGAGCTATACAATATCCTTCAGGGGCCTCAGCGTTGAGGTGAGAAAAACGAGTATCGAAGAGTTCAGCAGAGACTTTTCAACGCTGGTTAGGGTCCTCTCCCAGAATGCCAGGCTGGGTGTTTTGATATTCGATGAGGCCCAGGTTCTGGCGAGGCTGAAGAACCTCGACTTCAGGGGTCTCCTGCAGGAGATAACCGACAGCTATCCAAACATCTCCCTCGTTTTCACTGGCTCAATGCCGGGTATGCTGGTTGAATACCTGAATCCAAGCGCCGAAAAGCCCAACTTCATGCGCTCGGCGGAAATCTTCACCCTTCCAAGGTGGAGCACAGGGGAGGGAAGGGGCTACCTCATGGAAGGGTTCAGGAGTTACGGGATAAGTGTGGCGAACGAGCTGGAGCTCTCAAGGGCCGTTGAAGAGCTGGGGGGAGTCCCTGGGTTTATCTCCCACTACGGCATCACGGTCGTCAACTTTGTGAGGGATGGAAAAAGCCCAGAAGAAGCGCTCCCAATGGCCCTTGAGGAAAGCAGGAGGTATGCGCTTGAGGAATGGCGAAAGGACATAGAGGCTTTTCTGAACGTCTACAACAGTGAGGTTTACATGGGAGTCCTCAGAGTCCTGGCCGAGGCTTATCCCAGCGCCCTCCGAGGAGCTGAAATCTACCGGAGGCTTCAAACCCTGGGCTTCGCCCCCACCAGGGTACAGCACGTTTACAAATACCTCGAAACGCTGGAAAAGGCGGGCTTCGTTCGTTCATCGGAAAAAAGGTATTGGATTGAAGACCCGCTCCTCAGGGAGGCAGTTAAAAAATTCAGTCCCCATTGAGGTCCTCCCCTTTATTTTCCAGAACCCTCTCCCAGACCCTTATCGCGGCCCATTTGTCGAGGAACTCGTTGAACGTTCCACACTTCGGCGAGAGAACACAGACGGGGCAGCCGTCCCTGCAGGAACATCCTCTGAGGTGCTCAAGGCTCCTCTCCATGAGCCTCTCGGCGTTCTCGTAGAGGACCCCAGCCAAACCCGCTCCCCCTTCGTTGCCGTCGTAGATAAAAACCGCCGGCCGTCCGGTGTAGGGCTCCCCCGGAAAGCTCGCGTAGCTGTAGCCTCCGAGCTCCCTGCTGTCGACGTAGGTGAAGATGGGGGCGATTTTTATCATGTTGTGCTCTATCGCGTGAAGCGCCGAGCCGATTCCGTCCTTGCTGTCGACCATCTTCTTTATTGCAAAGGCCAGCTCATCGTCCTTTATCTCGGCCTTCTGGAGGGCGTCGCCTATCGTCTTCTTAATCACGAAGCTCGTGCTCCCGAGGTAGAGGGGGAAGAGCTTCCTCCTGTCGAGGATTTCGTAGAGGTGAAACGCGATGTCTTCATGCCCCCTCTCCGCCGCCTTCCCAAGGAACTCCCTGAACTCTTCTGTGGAAACTCCTCTAATTGAGTCCGGGAAGACGAGCCATATTCCCTCCGTCT
>JAMOTW010000185.1 GCA_027062125.1 Thermococcus sp. | reverse complement strand
CTCGTAAATTCCCCTCGGCATCTTCTCCTCCCAGGATAGAGAGTCGGGAGGGGTTAAAAACCCTACTCCCCAGATTCGGGAATCTCAACTTCTCCCGAGTCCGCATCGACCTTAACGCGCTTCCCGCTCTTCAGCTTCGAGACGTCTATTCCGTCAACCATTGGAATCTCCGAGATTATCGCCCCGGTCGCGACTATCGTCTCGGCCTCGCCGACGATTATCGCCTTCGGCGCCTTCCCATTCTTTTTGAGGGCGTAGAGAACGTAGGAGCCAACCGTCGAACCCTTCCCGCGCGGGAAGGCGAGTATCTTCCCTGCTATGCTCTCCCCGCGTATGTCGCTCTCTGCATCGGTAACTATACCTGTCTCCGGATCAACGCCACCGAGGAAGGAAAGGGGCTTCTGAGAAACAATTAGCTCACCCTCGGCCTTTCCGCCGACTATCTTTCTTCCTTTGAGCTTCATGCTACCACCTCACGGCGCCTCCTTGATGAGGTTCTCCGCGTCGTCGAGCCTGACGCTAAACCCGAATGACCTAAAGTAGAAGGCGGACTTTCCGCTGTTGGTAGCTATTCCACTATACCATCCCTTTATCGGGGAGACCACGAAGCAGGAATCCGCTATGATCCTCCCGTTGTAGCGCTCTATCGTGTCGGTGTAGCCGAGCGCATCCGCCAGAGCCTTTACGGCCCTGCTGGCGGTTATGAAGAGGGGCACCTTCAGGGGCCTCCCGCGCATCCTCAGGAGCTCTGCCATTTCCTTTATCTCCTGGAGCGAAGCGTGGGGGCAGCCGATGAGTATCATGTCTATCTCGCTCCAGTCGTCGCGGAAGGATTCCTTCACGGCTTTTATGTCCGAGTCCTCGACGGTTATCGTTTCGAGCTTCTCCACCACCGCTTCACGGTACTCGGGCGTCTCACCCTCAACGTGGTAGAGCGCTATCGAGCCGCTCGCGGCCATCGCCGCACCCATCTCCTTTAGGAAGTCGGTGCTCTCGGGCTTTATCCCGCGAATGTAGGGCACATCGTTTCCGAGAGTTCTTCCGAGATGGTAACCTAAGGCCGCGTAATCCGCGAAGGTCTTTACCTTGGCCTGGACGTCGACTATAACCGTGGCCTTTCTGTTCTCGTCGAGGTGGAGGCCGTAGTTCGGGGTCTTACCGACTATCGCCGCCGCCAGACTCGAGGGACCGCCCTCCCTGTTCGTCCTGGCTCCGAGTATGGAGTTGGCAAAGCTGACCGCTGAGCTCTCGCTCCAGGCTATGTGGTCGCCGAACTTGGGGAGGTTTGCACCGTAGTAGGGAGTGCAGGTGGACGTTATCTCTATCCCCATCTCCCGATAGAGGTTGAGAACCTCCCTCTGCTTCTCCATGAACTCGTCGTCGCCTATTCCCGCCGGGTTAAGGGTCGTGTAGACCGAGACCTTAGCTCCAGCTTCCACGAAGTCGCGTAGGAACTCGATTCCCGCCTCGCCGATGTTCTTGTAAGAAACGCCAGCCACCTGTGCACTCTTGATCGGTATGAGCCTGTCCGCCCCGTATATCTCCCCCAGGGCCACGAGTATCTCCATTGCCTTCTGGAGGGCGTAGCCGTATTCGCCGGCCAGAATCAGCTCTTCCTCTTTGGTCAGATACATCTCACCACCCAACGCTTGAAACGCTTTGCCCGCTTATAAGGTCTTCTTTCCATCTGCACAGAGGTGGACACGTACACATTTATTGATAGAAATCTTTATTTGGTTATGAGTAATAATTTTGTTGACCCT
This sequence comes from Thermococcus sp., assembly GCA_027062125.1. Taxonomy (GTDB): domain Archaea; phylum Methanobacteriota_B; class Thermococci; order Thermococcales; family Thermococcaceae; genus Thermococcus. The sequence goes on along the minus strand of JAMOTW010000185.1, from coordinate 1,853 downwards.
TAATGGGGGTGATGCCATGAGAAGGTGGACCAAGGTAGTCGTTGTTTTGTTGTTTGTAATGCTAAATGCAGCGATGGCGGGCAGGACCGCGGCGCAGTGGGGCCTTCACTACAGCGTTGTTCTCTCGGATGACGGGCCCGAGTTCTACGACACAGCGGCGGTCGGGGATTGGCCGTTCTACTACTACTTCAAGCTGTGGGGCGAGGTGGACTCCTACTCGACCTCCTGGTACGAGGGAAAGGGCACCTCCACCATCGCGGTGCTGGCCATAGGGATATACTATCTGGACGATGCGAGGGTGACCGTTTCGAACACAGCTGGCTTCAGACTCCACAGAACTTACTCCCAGGCCAGCTTCACGGGGACTTTCTTCTACCCGTTCCTGGATGATCTGGACGGTGGGCCGCGCTCCAAGCTGACCATAGGGTGGTACTACACGAGAGGCACAGGAGGAACCTACTGAGGGGGTGAGAGCATGAGGAGGTACCTCGTGATCGTTGCGGTTCTGGTTCTCCTCGGCGGGGTCATCGGCGCGGCGTACGGCCTCTCCCAGCCGCCCTCTCAGAAGGCCATAGCGGCCTCCTTCGAGGGGCTTCACAAGTACAGGTTCACCCGCGAGGTCGAGTTCAAGCAGTACGACGTCCGCATCGTCGGCAGCGGGACTTCGAAGGTCGTCCAGAAAAAGTTCCTCTACACTGGGAGGATTGTGACCACTGGCACGGTCGACCTGGTTAAGGGGACTGTGAAGGAGCACGAGGAGGCCTATGTGAACGGCTCACTGGTCATGGTGGCGAACGCCGTCTTTGACCTGGGCGGCGGTAAGGTCTCCGGGGTCGTGACCCTCCCCGATGGAACCAAGAAAGACCTCGCGGAGTTCCTGAGGGACTCCTACGGCATCGACGAGAAGAGAGCCATTGAGATGCTCCAGGCAAACCTCCCGACCATACTGCTGCGCGATGCCGTCCTGCACTCCTCCAGTTTGAGGGCGGTTTCCCCGTCGCCAGGCGACAGGATAATGATGGGCCTCGGACTCAAGGAGAAGCTCTTCGAGTACCGCTTTACCACGGACAACAGGATGGAGTGGAAGGTCTTCGTGGACTCCCAGGGACGTCCGGTGAAGTTTGAGTACACCAGAGAGGATGCGCACATGGTGGTGACCATTACCCCGCTCGGGTGAGCGGGTCCTTCTTCACCTTTTTTCGATTTCGCGCCCAGGAAGACCCGGCCGCAAAATTTATAAACCCTCCCCTGTTCAATAACTAACGGGTCGAGCAGCGGGGTGGGGCAGCTAGGAGTGCCCGCCGGGCTCATAACCCGGAGGTCGGTGGTTCAAATCCACCCCCCGCTATCTTGTCCAAATGTGTTCATTTGTGCGTTCTCTACAGCCTTCCCAGTTCCCTTAAGCCATTTTCCAGTTTGGCTTGTTTTCTCGAAATCGAGAATCGTTTGATTTTGCGGAACGTGTTGTGGGTGCCCCTGCACCACCTGAGAACCGTTGCCTTTGAGACGGAAACGTTAAACTCCGCGGCGAGTTCTCTCCGGATTGCCGTGTAACTCATGCCGGACTCGTGAAGTTGGAGCGAGCGCTCCTGCGGTCTCTCCATCTCCGCGGGAGTTAGGTCCCTCAACGTCCTCATATAATCATTTTGGGTTGTGAATTTAAAACGTCTTCTAATGGTAAAATTGCACCGTGGCCGGACCACGGGGGTGGCGATGATTTTGGGAAACTTTTATTTACTTGTGTTGCATAAAATATGGTGGGATGCCCATGAGAGGTGGGCAGTCTTCCATTGAGTACTTATTTATAGTGGCCGCTGCATTGGTTATGGTACTCCTTGTTATCCATGTCTTGA
>JAMOTW010000184.1 GCA_027062125.1 Thermococcus sp. | reverse complement strand
CATCAACCTTGTTGTGAGATAGCGTTATGACTCTCGTTCCGGGTTTAAGACTTGAAATTGGGGCAAAAGTTCCATCTGCCAACAGAACTGGAGTTTCAGGGGGCAAACACTTACCCTCGCCGGGCGCTCCGGCGATGAGGATTCCCTCGGCCTTGTCCTTGAGCCTCTCGAGGAGCTTGTCGCTCAGCTCGTAGTCCTCTATGCTGAGCTTCTTGACCGGCCTCACCGCAGTAATCTCTATCCTGTCCGCGAAGGGCGGTTTGGCGATGACTATGCGGTAGTTCCTGAGCTGGACGACGGTGGCCCCTGGCTCGTCCATCTCGATGAAGCTCTCGGGGTCGCGCCTGGCACGCTCGACGATGTCGTCGGCTATCTCGTGGAGCTCCTCATCGGTCAGAACCTCGTCCCTGACGGGAACGAACTTCCAGTCGCCGGGACGGCCCTTCTTGGCGAAGGGCCTCAGGCCGCCCTTCAGGTGGACGCTCATGGTCGTATCGTCGAAGAAGTCCTCGAGGCGGTGCCTCAGCTCCTTCTTGGCGGTCAGGTAGATTACCTCTATCCCCTTCGCTATCGCTATGTCCCTCTGCACCTGGTCGCCGGTTATGAGCGCCGCACCGAGTTCCCTCGCTATCTCGCGGACCATGTGGTCTATCTCACCGGCCTTGGCGCGCCTTATCTGCCACTGCTCCGGCCTGCCTCCGTGGAACTCGAGCAGAATCCTCTCCTCGTCAGCCATTCTCCTGAGCTTCTTGAGCTCCTCAAGACCCGTGTGCCCTATCGCCTTCCCCTCGTTGGCCTGATGTTCTATCTCCGCTATGACAGCCTCGGGGATTACCACCTTGACCTTCTCGTTGAGCGTTGAGAGGAACTGCGTCAGGCGACCGTCAACTATCACGCTCGTGTCAGCAACGAACACTCTCATCTCTCTCACCTCTTCCTTCTCTCAACGGCACTCCGGCTAAAGGTTCATAAAGGTTTAGCCGAAAATAGAATAGGTGAGACAATGGGAAGGCTCATCTCCATAGCGAGCGGCAAGGGGGGCACCGGGAAGACCACGACGGCGGCTAACCTCTCGATAGCCCTCGGAAAGATGGGTTACAAGGTCTGTGCCGTCGATGCCGACCTCACGATGGCCAACCTCAGCCTCGTCATGGGAATAGACGACGCCTACACGACCATCCATGATGTCCTGGCAGGTAGGGCCAACATAAACGACGCGATATATGCCACGACCTACGAGAACGTCCACGTGATTCCGGCCGCGATAGACTGGGAGCACGTCATAAGGGCCGACCCAAGGAAGCTTCCCGACACCATCAAACCCCTCAAAGGTAAGTTTGACTTCGTGATAATCGACTCACCCGCCGGCCTGCAGATGGATGCAATGAACGCCATGATGAGCGGGGACGAGGTTCTCCTCGTCACGAACCCGGAAATATCCTGCCTGACCGACACAATGAAGGTTGGGATGGTTCTGAGGAAAGCCGGTCTCGCGGTTCTCGGCTTTGTCCTCAACCGCTACGGGAGGAGCGAGAACGACATACCTCCGGACGTCGCGGAGGAGGTCATGGAGATACCCCTGCTGGCCGTCATCCCAGAGGACCCACCCGTCAGGGAGGCAACGCTCGAAGGCGTCCCCGTCGTTGAGTACAGACCAAACTCCCCTGGAGCAAAGGCCTTCATGGAGCTCGCCGAGAGGATTACGAGGATAGCGGGCCTCAAAGCAAGGGTGATGGGATGATCCTCCTCTTCGTGGGGACGGCGGGGAGCGGAAAGACGACGCTGACCGGGGCCTTCGGGAAGTACCTCGAGGAAAACGGTTACTCCGTCGGCTACGTTAACCTGGACACCGGGGTAAGGAGTCTGCCCTATTCCCCCGACGTTGATGTGAGGGAGGAGATAACCGCATGGGAGCTCATGGAGGAAGGCTACGGACCCAACGGGGCGATAGTCGAGAGCTACGACAGGTTGCTCCCCCGGACGGAGGGATACGTCTCCGAGATACTCCGACTGGAAGAGGAGAGGGATTACGTCCTGATAGACACCCCGGGCCAGATGGAGACCTTCCTCTTCCACGAGTTCGGGATGAGACTGACCGAGAACCTGCCGGAGCCGCTTGCGGTCTACCTCTTCAGCCCGGACATCCTCAGGAAGCCCCATGATTTCTGCTTCTCGCGCTTCTTCAGCCTCATGATAGACCTCCGCCTCGGGACGACGACCGTCCCCGCCCTCAGCAAGGTGGACACGGTGGAGAACCTCGACGCCTACCGGAAGTTCCTTGACGACGTCGAATACCTCACCGCGAGGCTGAAGCTCGACCCTTCAACCCAGGGACTACTCGCCTACAGGATGTGCTCCACACTGCCGGAGCTCGCCCCCCCGACGAGGGTCGTCTACATCTCCGCAAAGACAGGGGAGGGCTTCGACGAGCTCGAGACCCTGGCCTACGAGCATTACTGCACCTGCGGCGACCTGACGTAGTTCAAATTTTTCCGAGTTTCATGGACGGATGTTCAGCGAGGGGGCTCGACTCTTATCACTACCCCACATCGAAAGCGGGAAGCCTTTTCTTAAAGACGACGAACTCTCGATGGTGAGAGAGTATGTGCCTGGTGGCTGGCGGAATCGGCTCAAATCTGAGGGACAGGTTCATCGCGATGATAAACGCAGGGAGGCACCGCGGCCCGGACAGCTTCGGCGTCTGGACCGATTCCGGGGTGCTCAAATCGGACGACTTCTCCGAGGTTTCCGAGATACCGGACGGAAAAATCGGAATCCTACAGTGCAGGCTGGCCATGACCGGCTCCAAAGCCTTCACCCAGCCCTTCGTCAACGAGTTCGCGCTCGTCCACAACGGCGAGGTCTACAACCACCGTGAGCTCCGGGAGTGGCTGGAGGGAAGGGGAGTATCCTTCGAGAGCGACGTGGACAGCGAGGTGATTCTGAGGCTCATAGAGCACCTCCTTGAGAACGGCCTGGAAATCGGTGAGGCCATCAGAAGGGCAATGACGATGCTCGAGGGCGACTACGCGGTTGCCCTCTCGAACGGGAGGGAGATATACCTCTTCCGCGACCCCGTTGGAATCAGGCCGCTCTACTACTCCCCGAGCGGCTTCTTCGCGAGCGAGAGGAAGGTCCTCTGGGCGATAGGGGAGGAGGCCATACCCGTAAACCCGGGCGAGCTCGTGAGGATTTCAAAGGACGGGGTAACTGCCGGGAGGATCTTCTCCCTGGAGGGGCTCAGGAGGAAGCCCCTGACCGGGGAGAGGGCCGTTGATGCAATCCTCAGGGCATTGAACTGCACCGTCAAACACCGTGTCGGGAAGAAAACCGGCGTCCTCTTCTCCGGCGGCTTGGACAGCTCGTTTGTTGCACTCCTCGCCTCGAAGTATTCCGATGTCGTCCTCTACACCGCCGGAGCGGAGGGGAGCCCCGACCTGGAGTGGGCGAGGAAGGCGGCGGATAAACTCGGTCTGCCGCTGAGGGAGTACGTCTTCGACCTCGACGATGTTCGCGAGGCTGTTCCGAGGGTGGTCTTTGCGATAGAGGAACCGAACCCCATGAACCTCGCGATTGGGCTTCCCCTCTACTTCGCCACGGGGAAGGCGAGGGACGATGGGGTTAAGGTCCTCC
>JAMOTW010000183.1 GCA_027062125.1 Thermococcus sp. | reverse complement strand
GAGCTCGAGGTGCTCGAGGAGATAGCGGCCTACCTGAGCGAGGGAGGGATAGACGACGCCATAGCCCTCCTCGATATGCTCGAGAGGGAGCACAACCTCTACCTCGCGCTGAGGATGATAATAAGGGCTATAACCGAGGCCCTCGATGAGGCGGAGAGGAACGGGGGGTTAACCGACTACGAACTCGAAAAGACGAAGGAGAGGATCAAAAGCCTCGTCCCGGCTGTGAACGGGCTGTTCAACAGGAGGTACCGCGCCATACTCCTTTCCGACCTGGCGGTTCTCTTCTACAGGCTCAACGACGAACTCAACGGTGACATGGCCCTCAGGGCGGCTATAAACCTCGCTGGCGACGAGGCGGATATAGTGAGAGACGTCCTCATGGAGCTCATAAGGAGGGGCCTCCTGGCCAAGGCGGGCTACGCCATGAAGATGGCACGGGAACCGGAGAAGCTCGACGTCGTCTTGACCCACATAGCGGAGGGCTTCTACCGCGCGGGAGACGTGGAGAAGGCCATGCTGATCCTCAGGCACATAAAGAGTCCCTTCCACAGGGCGATGGCCCTCTACTACATGGCGTCCATAGAGGGACAGAGGGACCGCGAGAAGGCCCTCAGGCTCATAGACGAGGCCTTCAAAGAGGCCGAGAAAGTGGAAGACCCGGACGCCAGGTTCGAGCTCAGCCTGAAGCTTTACGACCTGAAGCACTCCATTCTCGGCGAGGGCTTCAACGTGAGAGACGTCCTATCCTGGAGAGAAGCTCCTCAGGAGTGAGGACAACCCGGTCGAGCAGTTCCCTCTTTCTGAGCTCGTGGGATACCTCCAGAACGGGGGGGAGTTTCACACCAAGCTTTCTCAGCTCCTCCGCCTCCTCGGCAATCTCCTCGGGCTTCCCCTCCATCACCATCGATCCGTCGGCCATTACCATGACCCTGTCCGCGTAGCGGAGGATGTAGTCGGTGTGGTGCTCCACGAGGACAACGGTCATGCCGTGTTCGCGGTTGAGGAGGGAGACGAGACCGAGGACTTCCTTCCTGCCAACGGGGTCGAGCTGGCTCGTAGGCTCGTCGAGGACGAGTATCGACGGCCCCATGGCCAGAACGGCCGCTATGGCGAGCCTCTGTTGCTGGCCGCCGCTCAGGTTCGGCGGGAACTCCTTCTCAAGGCCCTTGAGTCCAGTAACTTCGAGGGCCCAGCGGAGGCGCCTGAGGATCTCGTTCCTCTCAAGGCCAAGGTTCTCAAGACCGAAGGCTATCTCCTCCTCGACGGTCATGTTGAAGAGCTGGCTCTCCGGGTTCTGGAGGACAAGGCCCACAACCGTTGAGAGCCTCGGGACGGGGGTTTCCCGGGTGTTGAACTCCTCGCCGGTGCGGGGATCCCTTATGACCACGTCCCCCTTAAAATCTCCCTTTATGGAGTTGGGGATTATCCCGTTGAGGGTGAGGCAAAGGGTCGATTTCCCGCTCCCGCTTGGTCCGATTATCCCTACCAGCTCGCCTTTCTTAACGGTGAAGCTGACGTCCCTTAGCGAGTACCTCTCCGCCCTCCGGTACTTGAAGCTCAGTCCCTCAACGGTAATGACGTTCATCTGCCCTTCACCACCCTCGGGACGAGGAGGAACGCGCTTATTATGAACACCAGGGTCGAGAATATCTCCAGCCTGCCTATCCACATGTGGAGGATCAGGAGAACCTTCATGTCCACAGGCAGGGTCGTGGAGGTTATGCCAACGCTCAAGCCGACGTTGCCCTGGGCAGAGGCCACCTCGAAGAAGGCGTCAACGAGGCTGGTGCCCATGCGCACCATCGTGTAGATCGTTCCAACGAGGAGGAACACTATGTAGGTCATCGTGAAGCTCATGACCTCCTGGATGTCCTCCTCGGTGAAGATGTAGTTGCCGACCTTGCGCTTTATGACGGCCCCCCTGGGCAGTATGGCCTGGTACAGCGTCCATTTCAGGCTCTCGTACATCAGGGTGACGCGGATGAGCTTGATACCACCGGCGGTACTTCCAGCACCGCCTCCTATCACCATTAGGATGCCAATTATGAGCTTGCCCAGCTCGGGGTACTTGGCCAAGTCGGCTATCCCAAAGCCCGTACAGGTGATGGCGGAGACGGAGTGGAACACCGACTGGCGCAGGGCATCGGCCACACCATCACCCATCTGGATGAGGCTGTAGGCGGTGAGAACTATCGTCGGAATCAGGAAGAAGAACATGTACCGAACCTGAATATCGTCAAAGAAGGGCTTCAGGTGCTTGTTCACGAACATTCTATAGTGGACCGTAAAGTTGACGGCGCCCATTATCATGAGGAATATCGTTACGGCCTCTATCGCGGTGCTGTTGAAGTACCCGATGCTGAGGTCGTGGGTGCTCATACCACCGGTTCCAAGACCGGTCATGGCGTGGGTCACCGCATCGAAGAGTGGCATTCCATTGAGATAGTAAAGGTAGATTCCAAGAACCGTGAGTATGAAGTATATCTGGAAGATGACCTTTGAGGTGTTGACGAGGTTGGGGAGAATCCTCTCACTCCTGGCCTCGGCCTTGTACAGCCTCGCGGCGGCAACGCCCGGGCGTATGAGGACGGTCAGCGCGACGAGGACTATGCCGATTCCCCCGAGCCACTGCATCCACGCGCGCCAGAAGAGGAGTATGTGCGGGTAACTCTCCAAGTGGGTCATCATCGTGAGCCCCGTGCCGGTCCAGGCGCTCATGCTCTCGAAATAGGAGTCTATGAACGACATGCCGGCAATGAACATGAAGGGAACGACACTTATGAAGGATGCAAAGAGCCAGGTAAAGGCGGCCGATACCATGGCCTGCCTCAGGTTCACGTCCTCAATTTTACCCATGTGCCTGGCCAGCCATGCGCCGAGGAGTATGCTGAACGCGCCCGGGGCGGCAAAGTAAACCACGTACTTAATCTCCTCCGGGTAGAACCAGGCGAGGAGCACGGGGATGAGGTATGCGATTCCAACACCCTGAAGGATTGAGCCGATGAGGTTCTTGACAACGAAGATGTCATCCGCGATGTTGATGTGCTTTCCCAGCTCCAGCATAGGCCCACCGTAGGGGTAGCGCTCGCAGGCAATAAAAGGTTTTCCCGTGGAAAGGTTTAAGGGGACTCCCGCTTTCCCCGTTATGGTGATAAGAAGTGGACGAAAGGGAGGCGCTGATAAAGGCCGGCGAGATAGCCAGACAGGTCAAGAAGGAAGTGGTCGACCTCATCAAACCCGGAGCGAAGCTTTACGACATAGCCGAGTTCGTCGAGAGGCGCATAGTCGAGCTCGGGGGGAAACCAGCCTTCCCATGCAACCTGTCGATAAACGAGATAGCGGCCCACTACACACCATACAAGGGCGACGAGAGTGTCCTGAAGGAGGGGGACTACCTGAAGGTCGACCTCGGGGTTCACGTCGACGGCTACATAGCGGATACCGCTTTGACCTTCCGCGTTGGAATGGAGGAAGACGAGCTGATGGAGGCGGCGAAGCAGGCCCTCGAGGACGCGATAGCCACCGTCAGGGCGGGGGTTAGAATAAGCGAGATTGGAAAGGCCATAGAGGAGGCCATACGCGGGAGGGGTTTCAACCCGATAGTGAACCTCAGCGGGCACAAGATAGAGCGCTACAAGCTCCACGCCGGGATAAGCATACCCAACGTCTACCGCCCCAACGACACCTACGAGCTGAAGGAGGGCGACGTCATAGCGATAGAGCCCTTCGCGACCACCGGGGCCGGTCAGGTCATAGAGGTTCCGCCGGCGCTCATATTCATGTACGTGCGCGACAGGCCGGTGAGGATGGCGCAGGCGCGGAGACTGCTCATGCACATCAAGAGGGAGTACAAGAGCCTCCCCTTCGCCTACCGCTGGTTGCAGGGCTTCATGCCGGAGGGACAGCTGAAGTTAGCTCTTGCCCAGCTCGACAGGATGGGGGCGATATACAGCTATCAGGTACTTAGGGAAGTGCGCGGTGGGATGGTGGCCCAGTTCGAGCACACGATAATAGTGGAGAAAGAGGGGGTGTACATAACGACCTGAGCAAGCTTTTAGAAAAAGCTTGAGCAAAAGTCAAAATTCCGTGAAATATGGGCGGGAGAGTTGCATCTCCTTTTCAATTTTAGCGGTAAGTTGGGGGTTTATTCAAACACGCCGGCTTGACTGGGTTTCACTCATTTCAACGTCCAAAGGACGTTCTACACAAGCGAAACACAATAAGAAGTATGAAAATTTGGAGAGCAACCCCCAAGGGGCTCGGCAGTTGATGGCGCCGGGGCAGGGATTTGAACCCTGGTGCGCAGCGCGCACGGGATCTCGAGTCCCGCGCCTTCCCAGGCTAGGCTACCCCGGCGTGTTTCGCGTTTCTGGGTTAGTGGCCCGGTTTTATAAATCTTTCCGCGAAAAATTTATTAAGTTTTGGTTACTAAAAAATCCCGGTTGAAAAGGTTTAAATTCAGCGGCGCCCTAATAATAAGTGAAGGAGGTGACAGCATGGTCGGTATTCTTGTGCAGGAAGTTATGACCGACAGGTTCCAGAAAATCGACATCGATGCCCCCCTTTCTGAGGCGATCGGAATTTTCGAGAAGGAAGACCCCGATCTGATTCTGGTCTTCGACGGAAACCTGTACAAGGGGGTCCTGACGCAGGACCTTATTATACGCTCCCACCTCAAGTGGGACCCAACCAAGGCCAAGGTCAGGGATGTGTACAAAACCGCCCCGGTTATCAAGCCGGATGAAGACCTCAGCAAGGCCGCCAAGCTCATGATGGAAGTCGACCTGCGCTCCCTCCCCGTTGGGGAGAGCAAGGCTGAAATCATCGGAGTTATAAGCGATATAGAGCTCCTCAAAAGGGTCGCCGAGGGAGACTTCGGGAAGAGGAAGATAGAGGAGTTCATGACGAGGGATGTCATAACCCTCAAGCCCGACGACACCGTTGCCAAGGCCTTCGCAACGATGCGCGATCACGCCATCTCGAGGATACCCATAGTGAACGAGGAGGGCAAGCTCGAGGGACTCGTTACCCTTCACGATCTCATAATAAGGTTCATCAAGCCGCGCTTCAGGTCCCAGTACGGCGAGGTTGCTGGCGAGAAGATACCACCCTTCAGCATGCAGCTCCGCGACGTCATGATCAGGGGCGTCATAACGATGTCCCCCGACGCGAAGGTCAAGGAAGCCGTCGCCACCATGCTCGACAACGACATCGACGGCCTGGTCGTCGTTGACGAGAACAACAGGGTAACTGGAATCCTCACCGTCAAGGACCTCCTCCTGCCGATATCGAGGATGGTCGAGAAGGAGGCACGCTTCTACCTCCAGCTCGGCGGCGACGCCGAGATACTCAGCGACTTCACCAGGGAGAGGATAATTGAGGACGTAAAGCGCTTCGTCGACGGCTACGAGGATTTACTCGGCCAGGAGGGTATAATCTACCTCTACATCAGGCGCTTCAACGAGAAGTTCAGGGGAGTGCACCTCTACCAGGCCAGGATGAGGGTCGTCACCGACAGGGGAGTCTTCATAGCCACCGGCGAAACCTGGGGTGCAATTCAGGCAGTCCACGACGCCCTCAGGGCCATAGAGAGGCAGCTCCTCCAGAAGGCCGAGCTTGAGAAGGACACACACTACTACAAGAGGTTCATAGAGAAGATGGGTCTTGAGTGACCTTTCACTCCCTTTTAAATTCCCTCTCGAGTATCCTCACCTGGTGTTCTTCCAGGGCATCGGGATTGACTATCAAAATCATCGTGCCGCCCTTGAGGAGCACCCTGTCCTTTATGTTGAGGAGGAACTTGAAGGTACTCCCGAAGCCGTTCTCCACCACCAGATACTCAACCGCATCGACGACAACGAGGCTGTAGCTCCTGTCTATGGCCCCCGCGATGAGGTGCGTGAGGATGTCTATCTTGGTCGGACTTATGGCGTAGACCTTGGGAGAGTCCATGATTTCTCCCTCAGAAACGCGGGTTATCCAGAAAACCAGGGCGCTGGAATGGAGCTTTTCCTTGAGCGTGTGGACGTCGTCGCGGGTTATGAGGATGACGTTTGGAGCGCGCCTAGGGTCGCCGAAAGTTTTTATGACCTCCCCCCAGCTGGAGCGCATGAACGCGCCCGCGGGAGCCTCGTGGGCCGCCTCGGGCTTCGATATTATGAACGGCCAGAGCACAAAGCTGAGGGCACCAACCGCCATCATTATCCTGAAGAGCGTTCCAAGCAGGAAGCCGTAGGGGACGAACCACTCCCACGTGGCCGTCACTGGGTAGGTGGCGTTGAGGGCCCCCAGGAGGAGCATTCCAACGGGGAAGAGAAGCTGTGTGAACCTCCGGGAGACGACGTACCTGTAGAGGAGAAGCCCCATGTACATGTATCCCGCCGCGTAGATCAGGGATGGTGCCAGTGCCTTGACCGTAAAGCTCACATCGTACTCGCTCACGTTCGTGAGGACTATCCAGGTGTACGCCGCCACACCGACCATGAGGCCTATGAAGGTGCTCCGGAGGGAGGAAGAGGAGGGCCTTATGTAGTCCCCGGCCAGTATGAGGAGCACTCCCTGGAGGGCAGTGTTTATCATATCGAGGACGAAGGCCGCTTCCGAGACGAGGTTGAGGCCGAGGGGCTCGAGGAGGAGCTTTTCCGGGTCGAGGGCAGCTAGGAGGAAGGCGGTCATTATCAGCATCCAGCCCCTGTTGCGCTCGCGGTAGGTCTTGTAGGAGGCGACCCCTAGGAGCACCCACCTAGAAAGGACGTTGAGGAGCTGAATCCACATCAAATCCTTCTAACCTCCTTCTCCTGCCTCACGATGAGGAGGCTCTTGGGAGGAACGTTCCTGTCAACGATTGCCCCCGGCCCGATGAAGGAGCCACTCCCTATCTTCCTGCCTGGGTAGATGCTTACGTTTATCCCCACCTTGACGCCGTGGCCGATTATGGCGCCGAGCTTGTGCCTGCCGCTGTCCTCGAGCCTGCCCTTTATCTCGACCCTGATGTTGCCCTTGTCGTGCCTCAGGTTGGCGGTTATGGTTCCAGCCCCGAGGTTGGTATTCTCACCTATTATAGAATCGCCGACGTAGTTGAGGTGCGGCGCGTTGGAGTTGTCCATGATTATGGAGTTCTTGACCTCCACCGCGTTGCCTATGTGGCAGTTGTCACCTATGCTCGTGTGGGGCCTTATGAAGCAGTTCGGGCCTATGCGTGAGTTCCTACCTATCTTGACCGGGCCGATTATGTAAGCGCCGCTCCTGACGACCGTTCCTTCGCCTATCTCAACCGGCGGTATTATCGTTGCCCCCTCCTCGACTATGCCCCTTATCGAGTGCTTCAGCTTGGTCTTGAGCAGATACTCGTTGAGCTCCAGGAGGTTCCAGGGCCTCCCGACGTCGTTCCAGTAGCCACTATAAGGCGCGTAGGCGATCCTCTTCCCAGACTCTATCATGAGGTTGAGCGTGTCGGTTATCTCATACTCGTTCCTCCTGCTTAAGGGGGTCTTCTCGATGAACTCGAACACCGCTGGCTTGAAGATGTAGACGCCGAGGTTCGCGTAGCCGGAGACCTTCCCCGGCTTCTCCAGGACTGCCCTGACGAGGTTGCCCTCGACCTCTATCTTGCCGAAGTGGCTCAGGTCGTCGAACTCCTTGACGAGAAGAGCCGCGTCCGCCTTCTCCTTCCTGAAGGTGGAGACCAGCTCCTTGAGGCCATCTATCTCGAAGTATATATCTCCGTTGACCGCTATGAACTCCTCGTTGCCGACGCTTTCCTTCGCGGACTCTATCGCCTTCGCGGTCCCCTCACCGGGAAGCTGGTCGACGTAGGTTATAGGCTTGCCGTTGAACTCGTCCCCTATTGCCTTCATCAGCTTCTCCTTCTCGTAGCGGACGACCACTATGAACTCGTCAACGAAGGGGTCGAGGTTTTCCATTACGTATTCGATTATGGACCTGTTGGCGACCTTGAGGATGACCTTCGGCCTGTCGTCCGTGAGCGGACGGAGCCTCTCACCCTTGCCGGCCGCGAGTATTACACCCTTCACAGCACCACCCCCAGCAGGTAAACGACGATTGCCATCGAACCGTATATTACGAGGAAGAGCCTCCTCCCGAGGGCCTCGGCGCCCCTGAGGAGGAGCTTCATCGTGATCAGGCTTACCACGAACGCGGCGAGGAACGCTGTAAAGAGAAGGGCCACGGGAAGACCCGGTTCCCAGCCGCCCATGAAGATGAGCTTCATCACGAGGTAGGTTGGCGCGACGAGGAAGCTGAGCTCAAGGGCCCGCTTTACGTTGAGTCCAGTACTCGAAAGGCCAAGAAGGACCAGGCCGCTCCTCGAGATGCTCCCCACGAGGGAAACCCCCTGAAGTATGCCGGAGACGAGGGAATCGAGGAGCGTCGCCTCGCCTTCCCTCTCCCTCATCTGCCCCTCAACGTTCTCGAGCGGGGCCCCAGCTCTGCCCCCATAGATAAGCCCGATGAGAATCAGCGCGATGCCCACGATAGCGTTCACGAGGTCAGAGCCCTCGGGGCCAAGGGCATCCTGGAACCTCCCGATGATAGGATAACCCACGAAGATCGTGAAGAGGGAGGCATAGAGGAAGTACCTGAGGTCCGAGCTCACACGGCCCCTTATCGCGCTCTGCGTGTCGATGCCGATCAGGTTTTTGAAGTAGAAGAGAACGGCAAAGGTAACCCCGAGGTACGATGGGACGAGATAGTCCGCGTGGGAGGGGGCTACGCTCTCGAGAATCTCAGATACGGCGCTCCCCTCCGGCCCGACGGGGAGCCACGAGGTCAGGGCCACGATGATTCCAGATATCAGCGGCGAAACGTAATCCAGGGGTGCTACCATGGCAATCACAAAAGGATTTTAACGGGCTGAAACATAAACTTTTCGAGGGATTTTAGATGAGGCTAACCATCATCTATGAGAACCATTCGGGCTTCAGGAAAGGTCTCCTGGGGGCGCACGGGTTCTCGGCCCTCCTTGAGAGGGACGGCGTTAGGGTGCTCGTGGACACGGGGACGGACGGGAATGTTCTCCTCAACAACATGCGGGAGCTCGGGGTTCAGCCGGGGGACATCGACTACGTTTTCATAACCCACGGCCACTACGACCACACCGGCGGATTGAAGGCCTTCCTCGAGGCCAGAGAGGAAGCCATCAAGATAATCGCGCATCCTGAGATCTTCAGGCGCAGGATTGCCCTTAAGCCGCACAGGAGGGAGATTGGGATCCCCTTCACACGGGAAGAGCTGGAAGAGCTCGGGGCCGAGTTCATCCTGCGGAAGGAGCCCTTCGAGTTCGCCCCCGGCCTCTGGAGCTCGGGCGAGATATTGAGGCGCACGTGGGACAGGGCCGTGGGGTACATTGAGGAAAATGGGAAGCTCGTTAAAGACACTGTCCCCGACGACATGGCGCTGATAATCGATCTGGGTGAAAAAATCGCCGTGGTCACCGGTTGCGGCCACTCCGGCATCATCAACATAGCCTGGCACGCGGAGGACGTCGCCGGGAAGCCCGTTAAATCCCTCATAGGCGGACTTCACCTCATAGGGGCCAAGAGGGATACCCTGGATGAAGTGGCAGAGAGGATAGACGCGGAGGAGCTCTACGCCGGCCACTGCACTGGCATTGACTCATACGCCTACCTGAAGGCAAAGCTCGGGGACAGAATAGAGCCGCTCCATGTCGGCAAGGTCATCGAGCTTTAGCGAACCTTTAAATACCCAGCCGAAAAGCCCAACATCGCGAGAGAAAGGAGAGGTGAGAGAGATGAAGAACCCATTCGAGAAGATGCCGACCGTGCTTACCGCTGACGAGCTCATCGACAAGGCCTTCAGGAGGGCCGAGAAAGCCGCATCGGCCTTCACCCCCAAGGGCGGCCCGAGGGCAAAGGCGAGGCAGAGGGAGGAGCTGAGGATAAGAACGGTTTCCAACGTCATCCGCGACAACCTGAGGAAACTGCTGGATAGGACGCCCGGAGTCTCGGAACTCCCCCCGTTCTACAGGGAACTGGTTGACACGCTCGTTGACAGGGACCAGTTCCACCGCTCCCTGGCGCACGTGAACTGGGCTGTGAAGACCATAAGGAACCTCGAGCAGAGGTACGCGGAGAAGATACGCTACTCCAGAGACCCGGACGAGATCGCAAAGCTCAGGAGGCAGTTCTACGGCCGCGTTGCCGACGTGCTCAGGGACATAGCGGACGACCTCGAATACCTCAACCAGGCGAGGAACGTGCTGAAGGATCTGCCGGTGGTCGATTTGGAGCTTCCGACTGTGGTGATAGCCGGCCACCCCAACGTGGGCAAGAGCACCCTCCTAAGGGCCCTGACCAACGCGAAGCCCGAGGTCGCGAGCTATCCATTCACCACCAAGGGCATAAACGTCGGCCAGTTCGAGGAGCACTACCTCAAGTACCAGGTCATAGACACGCCCGGCCTTCTCGACAGGCCGTTGAGCGAGAGGAACGAGGTGGAGAGGCAGGCCATCCTGGCGCTCAAGCACCTCGGAAAGGTCATCGTCTACATCTTCGACCCGAGCGAGTACTGTGGCTATCCAATAGAGGAGCAGACCCACCTGTTCGAGGAAATCTACGCCGAGTTCGGCGAGTTCCCCTTCATCGTCGTCCTCAACAAGGTGGACATAGCGGACGAGGAGAAGATTAGAAAGGTAGAGGAGTTCGTCAGGGGCAAGGGCCTCGAACCCCTCAGAATCTCGGCACTCAACGGCGAAGGCCTTGAGGAGCTGAAGGAGCGAGTCATAGAGCTCGTAAAGCCCATGGTCGAGGAGCAGGCAAGGAGAATAATGGAGAAGGAACTGAGAAAGTACCGGGAAGAGCTGGAGCTCTGACCCGCGCTTCTTTTATCTTCGTCAACCACCGCAAAGCCAGAGAAGTTAACGGTAGCGTAAAGTTTTTAGGGTTAACGGTACTTAACGGTAATCATGGATGTGAACGAACTTCTGGCACTCATTCGCCAAGGGGAGAACGAGAGGATAGAGTTCAAACGCAGGGCAACGCCCGAGATCGCCAGAGAGATATGCGCCATGGCCAACGCCGACGGTGGCTACATTCTGATAGGCGTAAGCGATGAGGGCAATGTTTTGGGATGTGACATCAAAAAGGCCAGGGAAACGATATCCTCCTCACTTCAGAGCATCACCCCTCCGTTGCAGGTAAAAACCCACGCGCTTGAGATTGGTGGCAGAAACATTCTTGTCGTGGAGGTTCCAAAGTCCCGGAGCCTCTGCTCCATCGGTGGAGTTGCCTACATCAGGATAGGCTCTGGGATAAGGCCCCTTTCAATCCAGGAGATTCTCATGCTCTCCTCCGAGCTGGGGGCGGTTACCTGGGACGAGTTTCCAGTGGCCGAACTCTCGAAGATGAAGGAAGAATACGTTGAGTGGTTTTTCTCGGCGGTGGAGAAGGCAAGGGGCAGGCGTATCCAGAGGGAAGACTGGAGCCGCTACCTGAGGAGTGCAAAGGCGATTAAAGGGGACAGGCTGACGAACGCAGGAGTCCTGTTTTTCACCGATGTCGAGGAGTTCATACCGCACGCGGGGGGCAGAATCGTCAAAATGGACGGAGAGAGACCCGTGTGGAGCAGGGAGTTCCAGGGGCCGGTATGGAAGGTTATAGATGAGATGTACGCGGAGCTTCTTTCCCAGTTCAGCACGATAGAAGTGGTGGTGGGAACAAAAAGAACCAAACTGCCCGAGTATCCCACAAGGGCCGTCAGGGAGGCCATAATAAACGCCTTCGCCCACAGGAACTACGCAATCCCCGCGGACGTCAGGATTTTCATCCATCCTGATAGGCTTGTAATAAGAAATCCCGGGGACCTAATGCCGGGAGTGGACCTCGAAGACCCCGAACACGTGCCGAGGAACCCCAACCTGTGCGGACTCATGTACGATGCTGGCTACATCGAAAAGTACGGCTACGGCCTAAGACTGATCCGCGAGGAATGCAGGAAGCACGGCCTTGTGGAAGTGGAGTTCAGAAGCAGCGCAAACCGCTTTGAAGTGGTCTTTAAGAAGAAAACTGACGAGCTTCTGGATGCTACCGACAGAAAAATCCTCGAGTTCCTGACCGTTCCGAGGAGGAGCGGGGAGATAGCGGAGTACGTTGGCCTCTCAAAGCCTGCCGTGTTAAAGAGGCTTGAAAAGCTCGAAGCCCTGGGCCTTGTAAGGACCACAGGCAGAGGTGCCCAGAGAAGGTACGAAATGGTTCATCGTTAACCACCGTAAAACCAAAGAAGTTAACGGTAGCGTAAAGTTTTCAGGGTTAACGGTACTTAACGGTAGCATTTAAAAGGAGAAAAGAGTTCAGGCGCTCTCCTCCTTGATGAGAACGGCGTTGACGACGCCGTCCTGGCCGGGCCTGCTGGTGACGATGGCTTTTCCTGCCTCGGTCTCGATGATGGCGCCCTTGGTGATTATGTTTCTCCTGACGTACTGCCTGTTGGCCGGGTTCTCAACGACGTTGAGTATCTTGACCTTCTTGCCCTTTCCACCCTCGAAGACGTTGGCGTAGAGGGCCTCGATGAGCCTGACCTTCCTGTTTCCGCCGTAGGTCCGGATTATCTTCTTCTTTTCCCTGTCCTCACCGACCCTGGTGAAGGCCGGCTCCCTTCCGAGCTCCCTCTTCCTCTTCTTCCTAGCGAGGATAATCCTTCCACCTGAAGGCTTCTTGAGTGATCTTCCCTGCCAGATGGCCATTCTTCTCACCTCATGAGATTGATATCAGCCTTTACAACCTATCGCCACTTTCGGAGGTTCGTTTATAAGCTTTTCTGGGGCACGAAAAGCGCACCCAAAAGATTTTAAACCTTTCCGTGATTACTCCAACGGGTGGTGGAATGGGAGCGGTAGATGCCTTCGTAAAAACCTTCTCGCTCATACTGGCAAACAAAAAGCTCTACCTTCTGGCGCTCATACTCGCGCTCATCCTGGCCCCAATAGGAGCCTACCTCATCCCGAATGAGATACCCTTCGAGCAGAACCAGACGTCGATGCAGAAGGGCAACGTCATCGTGGAGGAATACGGGAGTCTTATAAACGAGGATGATATGGACGTTTTCCTCCAGCTCATGAAAAGCCTGGCCGTGTACCTGATCATCTCGATGGTTCTGAGCTCAATCTTCGAGTACAGCGTTGTCAAGGGAGCCCTCGCTCATCTGGCAGGGGAGGAGAGGACCCTGAGGGAGCTCATCCTGGACGGCATGAGGCACTTCCCAGGAGTGTTCTTGATAAACGTGGTATACTCCCTCATCGTCCTGACCTTCATTGGAGTTGCCTTCATCCCGGTCGTGGTGGGGGTTCTGACCCTCCCCACGGGCGGGGTTCTCATCTTCATCGGCATCGTCCTCCTGGTTCTCATCGGAGCGCTCGTCACTTCCCTGTCCGCCATCGCGATACCGCTCTACGCGGACAAAAGCATCATCGGGGCGGCGTTTGAGGCGTTCGGGCTGGTCTTCAGAAACGTGCTTTCGAGCGTGGGATTCGGCTTTCTGGTGTGGGTCGGGGTCGTTGGAATAGTCATGATATCGGCACCCGTGGCGTTCGTTACCGAGCTCTTCCTGCCCTCTGGGGTGGCCAGCTACGTCTCGGCGCTCCTCCAGGCCCCGTTCGATGCGCTCCTCTACGCGTTCATCTGGGTCGCTGGGGTCGCGTTCTACAGGGAACTGCAGAGAATGGAAGAACTGAAAAGAGTGGACGAAGAGCTGGCCGAGCTGGGAATAGAAATTTAGCCCCCGTACCTCTTCTCTTTTGCCGCTTTCACCAGCCCCCTGAAGACCGGGGCAGGGTTCATCGGCCTGGACTTGAACTCCGGGTGGAACTGGGTTGCTATGAAGTACCTCCTGTCAGGAAGCTCCAGTATCTCCATCCTCCTGCCGTCGTCGCCGGCTATGCCGCTGAAGACGAGGCCTGCCTTCTCAAACTGCTCTATGTAGTCGGGATTGACCTCCCAGCGGTGCCTGTGGCGCTCGTAGACTATTTCCCTGCCGTAGAGCTTCCTTGCAAGGGTGTTGGGCTTGATGTGGACGGGATAAGCACCGAGGCGCATGGTACCCCCAAGCCTGTCGAGGTCCCTCTGCTCAGGCATGAGGTCGACGACGGGATACGGAGTCCGCGGGTCAATCTCGGTTGAGTGCGCCCCCCTGAGTCCGAGGACGTTGCGGGCGAACTCGACGACGGTGAGCTGGAAGCCAAAGCAGATTCCGAGGAACGGGATGTCGTTCTCGCGGGCATAGCGGGCCGCCATCATTTTGCCCTCGGTACCGCGCGCACCGAAGCCGCCGGGGACTATGATTCCGTCGACGCCCTCGAGGAGCTTTGTTCCAGCTTTTTCAAGGTCCTCGGCCTCTATCCAGCGGATCTTCACCTTAACCCCGTTGGCGACGCTGGAGTGCTTTAACGCTTCCTTTATGCTCAGGTAGGAGTCGGAGAGCTTGACGTACTTGCCAACAATGGCTATCTCGACTGTGTCCTCGAGGGACTTGTACTTCTCCACCATCTCACGCCAGGCATCCAGTTCGGGCTCCTTCTCAGGGAGGCCGAGCCTTTTGGTGAGGTATCTCGCCAGCCCCTCCTTCTCCAGCATGAGGGGAACCTCGTACGTGTCCTCCACGTCGTAGGCGCTGATGACGGCCTCATCGGGGACGTTCGTGAAGAGGCTTATCTTCATCCTGGCGCTCTCCTCCAGGGGCTCCTCCGAGCGCGCGACTATCGCGTCCGGCTGGATTCCGAGGGAGCGCAGTTCCTTAACGCTGTGCTGGGTCGGCTTGGTCTTCTGCTCGCCGACGACCTTGAGCTTGGGCACGTAGGTGACGTGGACGAAGGCGACGTTCTCCTGGCCCTCCTCTATCTGCATCTGCCTCGCCGCCTCAAGGAAGGGCATACTCTCGATGTCGCCGACGGTTCCGCCGATTTCAACGATGACAACGTCGTAGTCCCTCGCGATTCTCCTGATGCGCTCCTTTATCTCGTTGGTAATGTGCGGGATAACCTGGACGGTGGCGCCGAGGTACTCGCCTTTCCTTTCCTTCTCGATGACGGCGGAGTAAACCTTGCCCGTGGTTATGTTGTGGTCGAAGCTCAGGCTCGTGTCGAGGAAGCGCTCGTAGTTGCCGAGGTCGAGGTCAACTTCTCCCCCGTCGTCGAGGACGAAGACTTCTCCGTGCTGGTAGGGGTTCATCGTTCCCGCGTCGTAGTTGAGGTAAGGGTCGATTTTGATGTTCGTCGTTCTGAATCCCCTCGCCTTCATGAGCATTCCGAGGGAAGCGCTCGTTATTCCCTTTCCGAGGCCGCTGACGACACCACCCGTGACGAATATGAACTTGGTCATGGCAAAACCTCCAGAGGTTATGTCGTTCCTTGATTGGTAAGTGCTTAAAAGCTTTGTCGAGGCCTGAGGGAAAAGGCTTAAATAGGTTCACCCACACACCACTTGCTGATGTAACATGGGGACTCCCAGCATAGAATTCGATAAGACGCTCAGAAGTAAGAAGTTCATGAGTCTGCTCATCGCAGCCCTGCTCGTGACCTACGCCCTCCCTTTCCCCCTGGTGAGCGGGTTCATGGAGAGCTACGGGAGGGTAAAGGAGATACTGAGGCTGATGGAGAAGGAGAACGACGCCATAAACTGCCACGCGGTTTTCAACTTCGATCCCGACTTCTTCGGCGGGCATGGAATGAAATGTGACGAGACCTACTACCGTCCCAACGAGACAACCGTGAGCTGCTGCGGAATGCAGGTTTACCGGGACACCTACTGGGAGTACCTCCGTGCATCGAGCGAGATGAGGGAAAAACTTTCCCTGATGGTTGTCTTCGCGGTGTGGGTGTTCCTGACAAATCTGACCTTTGGCTACGCCCTCGTGGACGCTGCGGTGGGACTGACAGGAGACGGAGAGAAGAGGAGCATAGAATCCATCAAAGCAGGATTGAAAGCTTTGCCGGCCCTGGTTGCCGCGGAGATTCTGACGTTCGTAGTCGTTCTAATTGCACTGGTTCTCCTGGCGATTCCCATAGCGATCTTCGGCCCATTCGGCTCCTTTATAGCCGGGATACTGACCACACCTGCCTTCGCGCTCGTCGTCCCGGCGTATTACTTCACAGGGGACGTTGGGGTCGTGGGGGAGATATGGCGCGTCGCCAAGACCAACCCCGGCGGCTGCTTCACCCTGGGGCTGGGACTCTCAATCGTGGATGTCTTTCTGGTTCTCCAGTACGAATACTACATGGGGGCACTGACGCTGCTCCTCCTGCTCTTCCTCGGGGCGGTGAGGTACGTGATAAACAGCCTGGGCGCACTGTGGGTGTACGTGGAGACGATTCCAGAAGAAGAAATTGAGGGAGAAATCTGATCACTCCCCAAGCTCCACGCCGTCTCCTTCGTCCTCCTCAGTCAGCTCGCGAATCTCGTAGACCTTGAGGGGGACCTTCTTGAGCGCCTTGCCTATGACGGCCTTGGCTATCCTCTCGGCGTGTTCGATGGTCTGAGCGTTGTAGACCTTTATGGTCAGGTACATGCCCACGAGCCCGACCGATCCGATGACGAAGGCGCTCTCGAAGTGGGCCCCGCAGACGGGGCACTGGGAGTAGCCTATTTCAACCCTCACGAAGTCGAGCTTCTCCTTGTTGAGCGCCTTGGCGACCTTGGAAACGGCGACGTTTATCGCGTCCTCGCTCGTCTCAACGTCCCTCACTATTATGGGTGCCTCCAAAACGACGACGTAGTCTCCCATAGTCCTCACCTCAGCCAAAGGCAAAGAGCCTGTCATCCTCTCCCCTGAAAACTCCGAGCCTTACGCCCGCATCGATAAAGCCGTGGGCGTAGTTCAGCGCCGCGAAGGCTGTGACGTAGTCGCCCTTCTCGTAGTAGTATTTGGCGTCCTCAAAATAGCTCCTCGCCATCGTCAGAAAATCCTGGGCAGCCACCCAGAGCAGGCTTTTCTCATGAACCGCAACCTCAAGGGTCTTCAGCGCCTCTTCGGTGATTCTAAAGTACTTCTGGAGCTTTTCCTCGGTTATCTCCCGCCCCACCGGTCTCGCCTCACGTTGGGTTGGGAGGTGGTCTTATAAACCTTATCCCAGAGGCTTTGCAAGACGAAGCACCACCAAAGAAATTTTGTGCTCAGCTTTGGGGAAGGCTGGCGAAATGATGGCTCTTCTCCAAAAAGAACAAAAATCAGTCGTGCACTGACTAAAGAGTAAGTCCAAAGAGGTTTAACATCCAAACGGGCATTATCAAAGCAGTTTTAACTTCATATCAGCGCCCTTCGGGGCCTTCTCAGAGAGAAACACTCACCAATGAGCAAGTGAAGGAGAAACCCACTTCAGAACTTGCAATTTCAAAAAAGCACTCTTTCTTCCGCCAGCGCTGAAGCTTTTGGAAAAAGCTTCACCAAAAGTTTGTAGCTCCTTTGTAAGGGCCTCTTGAGGGGCTGATTTTCATTGGAAGTTTGCATTGAATTATGGAGCTCTTCTCAAACTTGCAATTCTTGGTAGGGTTTTCTCCTCCGACGCCCTTCGGGCGTCTATTTAGAGCAACTCCTTACAAAGAGAACACTCCAAAAAGGCTCCACACAAAGAGGGAGCGGTGAGTAAGGAAAATCAATGTCACAACGGCATTTAAAAAGAGAGCTACCAACCTTGATCAAACTTTCGCTCGGCGAAAGTTTGTTTTCTGGTGGGCCCGCGGGGATTCGAACCCCGGACCTCCACCTTGTCAGGGTGGCGTCATAACCAGTCTAGACCACGGGCCCAACCCAGGGATGGTGGACCGGCCGGGATTTGAACCCGGGGCCTCCGCCTTGCCAAGGCGGCGCTCATACCAGGCTGAGCTACCGGCCCACTCCCATCGACGCCGTATTCACCTATCAGAGTGGGTTTATAAATTTTGCGGTCATGGAAATCCATTCAGACAAGCATCGAAAAGTTAATATTCATGTTTGGCAAAGGTATCCACGGTGAACACCATGATCATAGACCCCGTTTCTGAAGCCAAGAGGATAGAGGGCGAGATTATAGCCTGGCGCAGGGACTTCCACATGCACCCGGAGCTCAAGTACGAGGAGGAGAGAACTTCTAAGATAGTGGAGGAGCACCTGCGCGAGTGGGGCTACTCAATCAAGCGCGTTGGAACCGGAATAATAGCGGACATCGGGGATGGAAAGAAGACGATAGCCCTTCGCGCTGATATGGACGCCCTTCCCGTCCAGGAGGAGAACGACGTCCCATACAAATCCAGAGTTCCCGGGAAGATGCACGCCTGCGGCCACGATGCCCACACGGCCATGCTCCTCGGGGCGGCGAAGATAATAGCCGAGCATAAGGAGGAGCTCAACGGCAGGGTGAGGCTCATCTTCCAGCCGGCTGAGGAAGGCGGCAACGGGGCGCTGAGGATGATAAAGGGCGGTGCCCTTGAGGGGGTTGATGCCATCTTCGGCTTCCACGTCTGGAGGGACCTGCCGAGCGGGCTCATCGGCATCAGAGAGGGTCCATTCCTGGCAGGGGCGGGGATATTCAACGGGAGGATCATAGGCAACGGCGGCCACGGTGCTTCTCCCCACGAGACCGTCGACCCCATCCCGATAATGGCCGAGGCAATCCTGGCGCTCCAGACCATAGTGAGCAGGAACGTCCCCCCGATAGAGAGCGGCGTCGTTAGCGTCACGAGCGTCCACGGCGGAACGGCCTTCAACATCATCCCCGAGGAGGTGGAGTTCAGGGGCACGATACGATTCTTCAAGCCCGAAATCGGAGAGCTGATTCAGAGGAGAATGAGGGAAATCCTGGAGGGCGTTACAAAGGCCCACGGGGCGAAATACGAGCTGGAGGTTGAGGAGCTCACGCCCCCGACGGTGAACTCCCCCGAGATGGCGGACTTCGCGAGGAAAGTCGCCCGGAAATACGGACTGAGGTACGGGGAAGTCCCGCCGACGATGGGCGCCGAGGACTTTTCGTTCTACCTACAGAGGGTTCCGGGGGCATTCCTTGCCCTCGGCATCTACAACGAGGAGAAGGGGATAGTGCACCCCCACCATCATCCGAAGTTCGACGTCGATGAGGACGTCCTTTATCTGGGCACCGCAATGGAAGTTGCCCTGGCGCTGGAGTTTCTGGGGGACTAGATGAGTTCCTTTCCGATTATCTGCACTTTCCCCTTCTTTTCTGCCCCGATGGATTTCGCCGTTTCCCTCTCCAGAACCGTCAGAACCCTCTCAAAGCCAAGCTCCTTCGCCCTCCCTATTGCGGACGGGATATCCTCCTCCCGCCCCCATAGGAAGAGGCTCG
>JAMOTW010000182.1 GCA_027062125.1 Thermococcus sp. | reverse complement strand
CTCGTGAACAGGGGCTGGCTGGGCTACGTTTACTACGCCAAGGCCCCCAGGGAGGCCCTCCAGGCGCTCTTCAGCAGGCTGGAGTCCACCTTAAGGGCCCTGGAGAAAGAGGGAGAAACTAGAATCGAGGGATAACGGCTCGAAGCCTCATGATTCTTCGAGGAGCTTCCTGATGTAGCGCGGCATCTGGAAGAGGGTCTCGTGCCTCTCCGGGTCGTAGTAGTAGAGTTCGAGCTCCCTTCCCCTCTCGACATCAACCTTTCTGAAATCGATGTCACCCTTCACGCCGACCAGGAAGCTCCAGGGCGATGCGTAGCCTATGACCGGGAAGCTGAAGTAGTAAACGCGGTCGAAGACCTTCTTCATGGCTTTGTAGGCATCGAGGAGCTCGTTGGTGAAGAGGTAGACGCTCCCTGCCTGGGTTATGTAGATTCCCGGGTCGCTGAGCTTCTCGTAAGCTGAACGGTAGAACTCCTCGCTGAAGAGGAGCTTCGCGGGGCCGACGGGGTCTGTGGAGTCAACTATTATCGCGTCGAACTTCTCCCCGCTCTCGCGCAGGTACTTCACGCCGTCCCCGATTATGAGCTCCGCCCTCGGCTCCTCGTTCTTTATGAGCCTGTCGAGCAGGTCCTTCGCCACGTCGAGGTAGAGGTAGGAGGCTTCAACCACGCCGTCGTCTATCTCGACCATGGTGGCCTTCTCAACCGTCCCGTGCCTGAGAACCTCGCGGAGGGTCCCGCCGTCACCGCCGCCGATGACCAGGACGCGCCTCGGGTTGGGGTGGGCGAGAAGGACCGGGTGCACGAGAACCTCGTGGTAGCTCTCCTCGCCGACCTCAACGAGCTGAACCGTCCCGTCGAGGACTAGCAGCTTGCCGAATCCCTCCGTCTCGTAAATCTCGAGCCTCTGGTAATCGGTCTGGGTCTCGAAGAGCCTCCTTGTGACCTTGAAGCCAACCCCGTAACCGCGTGGATACCATTCGATGAAAGCCCTTTCCTCCTCGTTGTATCCCATGAGTCTCACCGGGATTAGGTAGGGCGTTGGGTTTTAAAGCTTGAGGTTCCAAACGTTCGAAGAAATTTTTATAAACGTCCTCGGCTATTCTGGCCAATGATGGAATCCAGAATCAGGCGCAGGCTCTCCCAGAGACTGGCTGAAGTAAAAGGGGACATTGAGGACGGCCTAAGGTACGGAATCCCGCACGTGGTTGGCGAGATAGTGGAGGGCGAATCCGAGGTTTACCTCACCGTCGTCGTCTTCGAGAGGTCGAGGCACAGCTGGGTTCTCAGGGAGGATGGGACGGTACTCTTCATGCACCCTGCCGAGGATGCGAACCCTCACAGGCTGTTCTTCGACGTGTGGCGCCTCCTCGACGGTAGAAAGGGGGAGAAGAAGGACTTCGGTCCCGGTGTCAGGATGAAGGGAATCCTCAAGAACGCCCTGCAGAGGGAGGGCTTCGAGGTGCTCTGGATGACCGTCCGCCCGGTGGGAAACGTCGAGTACGTCGAGGTCTGGGCAACCAAGGGGAAGAAACGGTACAACCTGCTTTTCCAGAAGATAGCATCGGGGGACTACGTCCTCATGGAAATGGAAAAGGTTTGAAAGGTCAGTACGGGAACATGACCACTACCGCCAGGGCGGCGGCCGGCTTGTCCTTGACCGTTATGCTCGCGCTCGCGACCCTGAACTCGGCGAGCTTCCAGCCGCGCTGGGCAAAGCCCTCCTCGACCATCTTCCTGACCATTTCCTCGGCCTCTTCCTTCGTGCAGTAGCCGGAGTACTCGTATATAAGGCCGCCCTCGTTGTTCTCGCTTATGCCGACTCCAAGGGCCGCGCTGATGGTCATTCCGGGCTCGTCGCTCTCGATGTGCGCGTAGACCGTCGGCAGGAGCATTCCAATCGGAACGTCGTGAACCTCTTCCATCCACTCGATGTGCGCGGGGATGACGCTGCTGAGCTTGACGAGATTTACGTTGCCGATGCCCAGCTTGAGGAGCGCGTTGTCAAAGGCGTTGAGCTTGGTGCCACCCTCGGCGGCGGCAGCGCCTATGAAAGCCCTCTTAGGGGTTGTCCAGCTCATCTCAACTTCCTCCTCCCTTTTCTCACTTATCAGGCGATTATAGGGCAAAGTAACGCTTCGCTTACTCGCTACTCTGCGGGCGGCTTAAAAACGTTTCGCTATATCTAAAAGGGCCACCGTAAGCCCCCCATGATGTCAGAACTCGAAGAAAAAGCAGGGACATACATCAAGGGGCCCCGCTGGCCTTTTTTGAACCCCTGTGGTTCACGATCCTTCCCACAGTGGCGGATGCAAATATGCCGAGGACGCTCGCGAGGGAGGACATGGCGTACATGTGCTCGCTCAGAACGCCGGAGACGAATCCAATCTCACCTATCAGAAGACCGAGGACGCCGAAGCTCGCTATGCCCGCACCGCGGACGAGGCTCTTGGAGAGGCCGTCTTTCCGGACGGCGAGGGCAGAGAGCAGGAGTCTCACGGAGTATATGGCCGCGAAGAACTCGACGACGACGAAGGAGAGCTCCGTCTCGAAGTTCAGCCCCCTCCAGGAGAAGAATATGGGGGCGAAGATGCCGTAGGTGACACCGCTGATGATGGTGGTGAGCCTGTCGTACTGCTTGGTTCCGAGGAGATCGCTGTGCATGAGCAGACCCGCCAGGAAGCCTCCTATCGTAAAGTGCATCCCTATCTCCTCGCTTATGAACGCGAGGGATGTGGAGAGTATCATGAACAGTCCAAAGACCGCCTCATCGCTCTTGAGCCTGCGGAGGAAGCGGATGAGCATCACCTTGTGCTTTATTCCTATGAGGTAGTTAACGTAGAGTATCCCGCCGATGAAGAGCGCGTCCTTAATGATATCGGCCGCGATTGGAGTGTAGTCCCCGGGGCTCTCGTGGAAGCGGACCATCATGTAAACGATGAAGAGGCCCATTATCTCGCTTATGACCGCGTAGGATAGGGCAACGTGGAGGAAGTCCTCTCCGAAGAAGCGCTTTAGCCTCAGAACTATCGGCGCCGACGCTATGGATAGTATGGCCGCGGAAATGACGTTGTCCGAACCTGCGCTCCAGCCGGTGAAGGGGAGCGTGACGAGGAACATGACGGCGTAGGTGACGGCATAGAGGGGAACAGTCTTCCTTCCAGCGTAGTTGAGCTCCTCTGGAGTTACCTCAAGGCCGGCCGATATCATCAGGAAGAACAGGCCGAGCTCGGCCATTAGCTCCATCTGATCCCTCGGCATCTCGACGAGAAGGGCACTCAGGATCATGCCCGCGGTTATCTCGCCGAGGAAGCCGGGGTAGCCCAGCCTCTCGAAAATCTCCGCCAAAAGCCTCGCGAAGGCGATGATCACGAAGACGTACCCTATGATTTCCATGTTGGCCCCCTACGGCACCGAAGTTAATAACACTTACGCCGGCTGACCTCCTCCCCGCCCTGAAGGGCGAGGCTTTCAAAAGACAAAGTAAGGCTTTTATCGTCGGAAGGGGAGTTTCCTCCATGAGACACTACGAGATAGTCAGGATAAAGGAGAGTGGAAAGATAGAGGTGCCGCTCGACTACGCCTACGACCTCGGGCTCGTCGAGGGGGCCTACTTTCTGATCGAGATAGACACCGACCTCAAGGAACTCCACGTCGAGCGCGTTGCGCTGCCCGGGAAGAAG
>JAMOTW010000181.1 GCA_027062125.1 Thermococcus sp. | reverse complement strand
CTCAGTTCCTACGACGCCAACGAGATGAAGCTCGCCACCGTTCTCATGATACCGCTCGTCGAGGGGAGCGGCGGAGAGCAGCCGAGCCCGACCCCAACCGAGACCACTACAACCAGCTCCACCCCGAGCGAGACGACCACCAGCCCAAGCGAAACCACAACAACCCCAACCACCACCCCCAGCGAGACCACTACCCCACCGAGCTCGACGACCCAGCCGACAACCAGCAGTCCGACAACCACTACCACCGGAGGAGGCGGAGGAATCTGCGGTCCGGCGGCCCTGATAGGGCTGGCGATAATACCGCTCCTCCTCAGGAGGAGGCGCTGACCCCTTTCAAATTTTATTGAGGTGGTAGAATGGCGGGAGTGAAGCTCATCAACGTCTGGAAGCAGTTTGGGGACTTCACGGCAGTGAGGGAGATGAACCTCGAAATCAAGGACGGCGAATTCATGATCCTCCTCGGGCCCAGCGGCTGCGGAAAGACGACGACTTTGAGGATGATATCCGGCCTGGAGGAGCCCACCAGGGGGCAGATTTACATCGGGGACAAACTCGTTGCGGACCCGGAGAAGGGCGTCTTCGTTCCGCCGAAGGACAGGGACATTGCAATGGTCTTCCAGAGCTACGCGCTTTATCCCCACATGACCGTCTACGACAACATCGCCTTCCCCCTCAAGCTCAGGAAGGTTCCAAAGCAGGAAATCGACCAGCGCGTTAGGGAAGTCGCGGAGATGCTTGGCCTGACGGAGCTCCTCAAGAGGAAGCCGAGGGAGCTCTCCGGAGGCCAGAGGCAGAGGGTAGCGCTCGGAAGGGCCATAGTCAGAAAACCCCAGGTCTTCCTTATGGACGAGCCGCTCAGCAACCTCGACGCCAAGCTCCGCGTCAAGATGCGCGCCGAGCTCAAGAGGCTCCAGAGACAGCTTGGAGTCACCACCATCTACGTTACCCACGATCAGGTCGAGGCAATGACCATGGGTGACAGGATTGCAGTGATAAACGCGGGCCAGCTCCAGCAGGTTGGAACGCCGGAGGAGGTCTACGACAGGCCGGCGAACACGTTCGTTGCAGGTTTCATAGGCTCGCCGCCGATGAACTTCATGGACGCCACCATAACCGAGGACGGCTTCGCCGACTTCGGGGAGTTCAGGCTGAAGCTCCTCCCGGACCAGGTCGAGGTACTCGAGGAGGCCAACCTGATCGGGAAGGACGTTACCTTCGGAATAAGGCCCGAGGACCTCTACGACGCCATGTTCGCGCAGGTGAAGATTCCGGGGGAGAACATGATCCGCGCGATGGTTGACATCATCGAGAACCTCGGAAGCGAGAAGATAGTCCACCTGCGCGTTGGTGAGGTGACCTTCCTCGGCTCCTTCCGCTCGGAGTCGAAGGTCCGGGAAGGGCAGGAGATAGACGTTGTCTTCGACATGCGGAAGGCCCACGTCTTCGAGAAGGGAAGCGGAAAAGCCGTATTCTGAAGCTTTTTAAACTCCCTCTCCCATTTTCTCCCATGCCGATCGAGGACTTCGCGGAGTTTCTGGGAGAGAACGTCCCAAAGGGCAGGATAGCGGAGCTCGGAATAGGCTTCCAGTTCAAGGTGGCGCTGAAGCTCCTGGAGATAGGCTACGACGTTCTGGCGGTTGACTGGAACCCGGAATCCGTCAGAAGGGCCCGGGAGCTGGGAATCAACGCGGTGAGGGATGACCTGTTCAACCCGAACCTCGAGCTCTACCGCGGGGTTAAAGCCCTCTACTCCGTGAGGCCCACCCCGGAGATAATGGGGCCGATTCTTGAGCTTGGGGAGAGGCTTGGCGTTCCGGTCTACGTTCTCCCCCTGGCAGGGGACACCGTGCCGAAGGGGATGAAGCTCATCAGCTTCAAAGGCCTTCCCATCTACGCCAAAGGTATTTAAGCGGCCGCCGAAGTAGTATCGGTGGTGTGGATGAGGCTTTTCGGCACTGCAGGAATACGCGGAACGCTGTGGGAGAAGGTAACCCCCGAGCTGGCCATGAGGATGGGAATGGCAATAGGAACCTACGTTAATGGGGAGACCATAGCGGTCGCGAGGGATGGAAGAACGTCCAGCGTTATGCTCCAGAGCGCGATGGTTTCAGGTATCCTCAGCACGGGCAGGGAGGTTCTCGACCTTGGGCTCATCCCAACGCCCGCTTTGGCATGGGCAACGAGGAAGCACGCCGACGGCGGGGTCATGATCACAGCCTCCCACAACCCGCCGACCGACAACGGAATAAAGGTCTTCAACGGCGACGGAACCGAGTTCTACGTTGAACAGGAGGGGGAACTGGAAGAGCTCTACTTCTCGGGGAACTTCAGAAAGGCCAGCTGGGACGAGATAAAGAGGGTAAAGCCCCTCGAGGTGATAAACGATTACATAGGGGCCGTCCTCGATTTCGTGAACCACGAGACTAACCTCAAAGTCCTCTACGACGGGGCCAACGGGGCCGGAAGCGTTCTCGCGCCGTACCTGCTCCGCGAGATGGGTGCCAGGGTGGTGAGCATCAACGCCCACGTTGACGGCCACTTCCCCGGAAGGAAGCCGGAACCGAGGTACGAGAACATAGCCTACCTGGGACAGCTCGTGAGGGAGCTGGGCGTTGATTTGGCCATAGCTCAGGACGGCGACGCCGACAGGATAGCGGTTTTCGACGAGAGGGGGAACTACCTCAACGAGGACACGGTAATAGCCCTCTTCGCGAAGCGCTACGTTGAAGAGCACGGCGGTGGAACGGTCGTCGTCTCAATCGACACGGGTTCGAGGATAGACTACGTCGTCGAGAGAGCAGGTGGGAAGGTGGTCAGAATACCCCTCGGACAGCCTCACGACGGCATAAAGCGCTATAAAGCCATCTTCGCTGCTGAACCCTGGAAGCTCGTCCACCCGAAGTTCGGCCCGTGGATAGACAGCTTCGTGACGATGGGACTGCTCATCAAGATGATCGACGAGGAGGGCAAACCGCTCTCGGAGATAGTCAGGGAGAACGTCCCCGACTTTTACCTGACGAAGAAGAACGTCCCCTGCCCGGATGAGCACAAAAAGGCCGTCATGGAGCACGTTAAGGGAGTTCTGGAAGAAGAGTTTAGGGACGAGACCAAGGAGCTCCTAACGATCTCCGGGGTGAGGTTCAACCTCACGGACGGCTCCTGGGTTCTCGTGAGGCCCAGCGGGACGGAGCCGAAGATTCGCGTTGTGGTCGAGGCCCCCAGTGAAAGGCGCCGTGATGAGCTGTTCGAGTTCTCCTATGGAGTTGTCAGCAAAGCCGTTGAGGAGGCTAAGAAAAGAGGGGGCGTTTAAACGAACCTCGCCGGCCTGAGGGTCCTCACCGCTATCCTATCCTTTTCTATCATCAACCTGAAGCCCTCCTTGGCGACGTAGGTCTTAACCCCAGTGACGTTCTCGATGTACTTGGCCTCCTTGTAGGGGTTCGCGAAGTGCATCTTCATGCCTATGTGGCTTATGACGAGGGCCTCGGGCTTCTCACGCATCCTCTTGAGCATCATGACGATGTCGTCGGTGCTCAGGTGATAGGGTATTCCCATGTCCCTCGGCCGGGTTACGGCCGCTATGAGCAGCCTCGCCCCGTCATGCCAGTCCAGGAGGCCCTCAAAGTACGCCGTGTCTGGGATGTATGAGACGTCCCCAACTGATGTCTTGAGCCGGAAACCTATGGTGGTCGGATCGGAGTGCTGGCTCGGGGTTATTATCATCTCCTCGTCCCCTATTGTTATCTTGTTCCCGGGTTC
>JAMOTW010000180.1 GCA_027062125.1 Thermococcus sp. | reverse complement strand
TTGGAGTAACTCTCAACGCCGTTGAGAAGAGACTGGCGAACTTCTTCAGGGAGAGGGGCTTCGGGGATGCCTACCTCACCGGCTACACCCACGGTGTCGGACTGCTCATCGAAGAGCCGCCGATTCCAACGATAGTCGTCCCGACGAGGGCCGCTAAGGTTCAGGAGAACATGGTGCTGAGCATCGTCCACCCTCCGCTCATGATTCCTGAGGGGGCGATAAAGCACGAGGACACTTACATCGTAAAAGAGAATGGGCTTGAGAGGGTCACCTGACCCTCACACCAAGGAGAGGGTCTCGAACAGCCCGCTCCAGAGCTTTAGAGGCGTCAGCTCGGTCAGCATCAGCAGACCCATCACGATGACCCCGTTCAGGGCGGCCGTTATCACAGCGAAGCCGAGGTGGGGAGCTTTTCTTATCTTTCTCCTACCAGCCCCTTCACCATCCTGTAGAACCCGTAAGTCTTTCCCTCAAGCTCTATGGAATGCTCCCTCTCAACGGAGTAGCCGAGCTTTTGATAGACGGCGATGGCGATTTCGTTTTCCATCTCAACGTCGAGGGCTATCCTTTTTGCCCCGCATTCCCGGGCTAGCCTCTCCGCTTCGAGCATGAGAGCCTTTCCAATTCCCTTTCCGCGGAATTCCGGGTAAACTGCCACGTTGCTGACGTAGTAATCCCCTTCCTCAAGCCTGCCGGAGCCCCCCTCAGCGCTCAGAAAAGCAGGGAGCTTCCTCAGGAAGTCGAAGCCAAGAATCTTCAACATCAGCCAGCCCGTTCTTTTCTCCTCCTTCACCTTGGCCCTCCAGTCATAGCTCAGGAGCATCCCAGCTATCTGCTCTTCATAGATCGCAAAGACGACGTGCTCGTGGCTGAAGAGGTTGGCTTTTTCGATGAAAAGCTTCTCGAAGACCTCCCGGAATTTCGGCCCGAGCAGGGCCGGGAAGTACTCCGGGGCGGAAATCTCCATTAGCCTCGCGAAGTGCTCGGCCCCGGTTTTCTTCCCTTCTCCAGCTTTAAGGATTATGAGGACCATGGACGTTTCTATGTAAGACGTCCCTATAACCATTCCTGAGGACTCCGGGAGTTCCGTTGGTGGATCACCTTCCCCCGCCACTGCCACGCTTGGGGGCACTTTATAGGGCACTGAGATGAGCACCCTTTAATATTGGAAATTTCTGGGGCTTTTGCTTCCAACTAGGGCCATGAGCATAACCGGAAACGATGAGCTGCTTGAGGTGGCGGCGAAGGTCGAGGGTATACTGAAGAGCGTCGTTGACAGGATTTTATTTTTCATTTTTCAAACAATGAGCCTTAAATAGGTTTAAAACAGCAACCAAAATGTGGTGAATTGCATGGATAAGCCCGTCATAGAGGTTGAGAACGTTAGGAAGTACTACGGCGAAGTCAGGGGCGTTGATGGGCTGAGCTTCTCAGTCGAGAGGGGCGAAATCTACGGCTTCCTCGGGCCGAACGGGGCCGGAAAGACAACAACGGTGAAAATCCTTGTGAAAATCCTGAAGGACTACGAAGGGACCGTAAAAATTCTTGGGAAAGACCTCAGGGAATGGGGGAAAGAGTATTACAACAAAATCGGCGTCTCCTTCGAGTTTCCGGCGGTCTATTCAAGGCTCACCGCCAGGGAAAACCTCCAGTTCTTCGCGAGCTTTTACCGAAAGCACCTCGATCCCACCGAAGTGCTCAAGATGGTCGGCCTGGAGGAGAAGGCGGACGAACTCGTTAGTGGCTTTTCAAAGGGGATGAAGAAGAAGCTCGACCTCGCGAGGGCGCTCCTGCCGGATCCGGAAATCCTCTTCCTCGACGAGCCGCTCGAAGGCCTCGACCCGGCGAGCGCGAGGAGGATAAAGGACTTGCTCCTTGAGATGCGCGAGAGTGGGAAGACGGTCTTCCTGACCACCCACAACATGTACGTGGCCGACGAGCTCTGCGACAGGGTCGCCTTCATCGTGGATGGCTCCATAAGGCTGGTGGACAACCCCGGCGAGCTGAAAGTGAAGATGGGCAAGCGGCTCGTTAAGGTGGAGTACGTCGCCAACGGCAGTGTTGCCGTGAAGGAGTTCCCGCTGGAGAACATCGGCCAGAACGAGGAGTTCCTTAGGGTCATTAGGGAGCACGAAGTCAGGAGAATAAACACGGAGGAGCCCACCCTAGAGGAGATATTCCTAAAGGTGACGGGGAGGAGGCTCGTATGAGGAATATCGTCAGAACGAACATTGTTCTCGGGGTGAGGAGCTACGTTTATCCCATATACCTGCTCGTGGCCTTAGCTTATGGCCTCATGCTCCTTGCCTTCCCGGAGCGCTACCTCCCGACGATGGTGCCGATCTTCCTCCTCTTCGAGCCGGGGCTCGTTGGCTTCATGTTCGTTGGCACGGAGATATTCGCCGAAAAGAAGGACGGCGCGATAGGCGCTTTGGCTGTCACGCCGATAGACTGGAGGGACTACATCTTAGCTAAAACACTCCTCCTGAGCCTGCTCTCAGTCATCGGGGCGGTGCTCATAATGGCAATAGGCACCCGCTCCCTCAACGGGCTTCCGTATGTGGTTGTTGGAACCTTCCTCATCTCCATAGTTTACACGCTCCTTGGAATAGCGGTCTCGGCCAAATACCGCGACCTCGACGACTACTTCATCCCGATACTGGGGGTTCTGGTGGTCTCGCTCCTGCCCTTCGCGCACTACCATGGCTATCTGACGGGCGAAGTGTGGAAGGTCCTCTATGCAGTCCCAAGCTATCCGGCGATACATTTCTTTAAGGCGCCCTTCGAGGAGATAGCGAGGAAAACGCTGGCCTATTCAGCGGCGGCTCTGCTCGTCTGGTCCGGAGTAGCATATCAGCTCGCTAAACTCCGCTTTTACAGGTATGCGGTGGAGGGATTGAGATGAGCTTTGTGAGGAAGTTCCTTTCAATCTACAAGACCGACCTTAAGCTCCTCCGCAGAGACCCCATGCTGGTCTATTCCGTGGCAATGACTCTGGTGTTCCTCTTCATAGTCCGCTACTTCAAAGACCGCATTGGAGTTTACTACCCACTGCTCGCCCTGCTGATGATGCTGTTCATCCCCATGATATTCGGCATGGTGCCCGGCTTCATGATGGCGGACGAGAAGGAGGACAAAACCATACAGGCCCTTCAGGTGATTCCCATCTCAAGCAAGGCCTTCCTCGCCTACAGGCTTACGTGGGCCTCTGTGGTTACGGTGGTAATGACCGGCCTCGCGCCCACAATCCTCGACATTGAAATCTCGCGGAACGGCCTGCTGGCGCTCATGGCTCTCTTCGTGCTTGAGGTCTGGATTTACGGACTGCTCATCACAGTCTTCGCCGAATCGAGGATGCAGGCGCTGACGGTGTCAAAAATCATTGGCTGGCTCCTCATGCTGCCGCCGCTGATAAAGCTGGTCGTTGAGTGGAGGGACCTCTCAACCGACTGGAGCAAGTTCACGGCCTTCCTCCCGACCTACTGGCTCTACCGGGTCTTCGAGGGGATAACCTTCAACGACTACAGCGACTTCCCGGTTGCTATAGCCGTCCACCTGGCCTGGCTCGTCCCGCTGGTGGTGCTCTTCAAGAGGAGGGTGCTTTAGCTCCTCTTACTTTTTTTGTTAATGTGAGAAGAATAACCAAGAACTAAGAAAGGAAAGAAGCTCACTCAAGCTTCTTGTGGCAGAACCACCAGTCGTAGCACTCGATCTCGCCCTTGGCCTTGGCCTCCTCGCGCTCCTTGATGGCGTCGACGGTTCCGGCCGGCGGA
>JAMOTW010000179.1 GCA_027062125.1 Thermococcus sp. | reverse complement strand
CGTTTTATCTTTCTGGCCAGCAGGAGCAGGGAGATGGTGAGGATTACCGTGATTAGATACTGGAGTGCCGGCGCCCGGTAGGAACCGAGAAAGACGAAAAACGCCGTGCCCGACAGCAGAAACGATGCGGATGTAAGCAGGATCCCCCTCTTTCCAAGCAATCTCTCGTTTTGGAACTCTGGGTAGAGAGCATCCACGACCATTATCGGAATGGTTATGCTCATCAGGGAGTGGAATATCGTCAGCCACACCGCCCAGACGGTGTTGACTCCCCAGGCTCTTCCATAAACGCCCAAGATTCCAAGGTCGGGCCACTCCGGGTTGAACCAGGACTTTATAACGAGCCCTTCCTCAACGATGCCGTAGACGAAGCCCAGCAGCATGAGCCTCAGGTAGTTCCTTCCCCACCGAACCCAGGCCTCGCGAACGAGGAGAACGCCCGCACCGTAGTAGGCCCACAGGAGCGGAAAGGAGAGGGGGTTCGTGAGGACTTCAAGCGGTGGAGTCGAACCGCTCAGCACTTCGGCGAAGATGGGCGAGACCAGCGAGAGGATTAAAGCCACCTTGGTTTTGGGGTTCATGATGTCTATTGTACTCTATCCCTATAAATATCATACGTGAACCATTTGTTCCCTACCGGTCTTTGTGGCAATCTTCTGGCCGACGATCTCAACCGCCCTGTAGTAGCTCGGCACGTAGAGGCTCGGCCCGCGGAGGACAACACTCTCATCTACCCAGCTGACCTCTGTAAGCCCCTTCGGCTTGCCGTGTTGGATTATCTCCGCCCACAGACGCTTGTTGATTATGCATCCTGGGTCGTCGCCCTTCAAGTCGAGCGTGTAGTGGTAGGCCCTCGCGCGACAGCCGCCGCAGATGTACTTGTAGGGGCACCTGCCGCACTGTCCCTCCCAGCTATCCCTGTCGCGAAGGATGTTGAATATCCTGCTGCTCTCCCATATCTCCTTGAATGACCTGTTCCTGACGTTTCCAACGGGCAATGGGAGGAAGACGCAGGGAACAACACTTCCGTCCGGCTCTATTCCCGCGTAAATTCTACCCGCACCGCACCCACCGATGAACTCGGCGAGTGTTTTCACCGAGTTGTTCTCACCTATGTAGAAGTGCGCCGGCGTAACGCTCTTTCCCTGGCTCATGAGCAGGGTAACGCGCGCGTACTGCGGTGCGGTCGTGAGTATCTCAAGCTTCCGCTTCTTCATCTGGCGGTAGACTTCTTTCATGAACTCTTCGCGCTCCTCCGGCGAGAGGTCCACCTTGACCATGTCCTCGGCCCTGCCAGTGGGCACGAGGTTGAAGAAGATGACGCGCGTAACCCCAATGCTTTCCGCCAGGTCGAGTATGTCGTCTATCTCCTGGTAAGTCTCCTTGTCCATTATCGTGGCCATCCCGTGGCTAAGGCCAAGCTCTACCGCGTTTTCAAGGGCCTTTACCGCGTGCTCCCACGCCCCGGGAATCCCGCGGAACTCGTCGTGCTTCTCGGGTTTTGCTGAATCAACGCTAACCTCAACGTACTTTATTCCCGCCTTGGCGGCTTTTTCAAGCTCCTCCCTCTTGGCGAAAGTCCAACCGTTCGTGGCAACTGAGGTGTGTATCCCCCTGCTCGACAGCTCCTTAACGATTCTGAGGAAGTGTGGGTGTATCGTTGGCTCTCCTCCGCTCAAGGCAACTGCCGCAACCCCTGCCTTATCAAGCTGGTCAACGAGGTTCAGCTTCTCCTCAAGGCTGAGCTCGCTCGGCAGCGGTTTATCCGCTCTCTGGTAGCAGTGCTGACAGCGGAAGTTGCACATGTTGGTGAAGTTCCAGACGATGAGGAAAGGTCCAGCGAGGCGCTGGGGAACTGTAACGCCGTACTTCGCTATGCCCTCGAGGACGACCCAGATTCCGCGCCTTATGTGCGGGTCACGCAGAAGGGCCTCCTTGACGGCCTCCTCGTCGCCGTGGGCGAGCTTTATACCGAGCTTGAGCAGGAGCTTTATCGTGTCCGCCTGGAAGCGCACCATCATCGGCGCGTTTATGCTATCGCCCGCGTAGATGCTGAGCGCCCAGTAGAGGCCGGGGAGCTCACGCCCGTTGATTTCATACTTTTTAAGGCTCGGTCTTATGAGTGCTCTCGCCAGGGGGTTCCCGAGGATAAGCTTGAAGGCCCTCAGCGCGGTGGTCACCTGACTTCCGCCTTCTGCGGATTTAGCCTCATCTACATCCGCTGAGGGATTCATCGCGTTTGGGAAGGGTTCTTTCATTGTTTTTGGAGCTTTCATATCTCTCACCCCAATAGGTGCTACCCCTCATTGCGTTTAAAGTTTTCGATATAAAAGATGCATAATTTATGTTTGTTTTTTCTGATATATCAAGCATAACAGAAATTTAAAGTGTACGGGAGAGAAGGTTTAACCGAAAGAACTTGGAGGCAAAAAGCCATGGCATCCTCAAAAACAGGCATGTGGACCGTCCTGCTGGGTGCCCTTTTGATACTGTTGGAGGGGATAGTTGTCTTGGTTACGGGTAACTTTTATGGCTGGCACTACGGCAGTGCATTAACGATAGGCTGGGTGGGGATAATTCTGAGCCTGATAATGGTGGTGCTGGCGTACTACTACAAGAGTAACAAGGGCCTTGTAGGATGGAGAATAGTGATTTTAGCGTTGATGACGATGCCCTTCGACGGCGGTTTTTGGTTGATAGGTGCAATAATTGCCCTGATAGGCGGAATCATATAGCAACTGCCAAGTAATGATTCAGTGGTTTCCCCCCCATTTACTTTTCCACCCCTTTCGTTTTTGGATTTTGAATTACAACTTCTGGGTACTGGGCCCTCGAAACTTTTTAAACAATGATATCGAAATTAGGTAGGCGGATTGAGGTGAGCTATGATGAGCAACAGTGAGAGGAAGTTCATCGAGATTGTTGAACGAATCATGATTCGGTGGGGATACAGCGCAACGGAAGGGAAGGTCTATGCCATTCTGTTGCTCTCTAACAGACCCATGACAATAGCCGAACTTGCTGAAAGCACGGGTTTAAGCCGCTCTTCGATTTCAGTCTCGCTCACCAAACTGGCCAGGGAGTACCTCGTAACGTATCGGAGAAGGGGTAAAACCAAGTACTTCACCGCAAATCCAGCCTTTCTTGAGAAGTTCCTCCAGCAACCTAGAGAGATACTTGAACGCGAGGTCCGCCCATTGGAAAAGATAGTCAACTCCATGATCGAAAAAAGCGAGGATGACACAAGATCTCGTCTGGAGGCCATTCTCAACGACCTGAAGAAACTCGAGTGCGTCCTCGAGCTGATCATACGGTTGGAAGAAGAGGAAAGTGAGTGCCTCACGAATGAGTAGGTCCATTTTCAACGTTTTTACGAACGTTATGTGCTTATCCATATATTTTCTCCAGTCCAACAGTGGAATGCCCCCTTAAAAGTTAAGAGTTTTTGGTGCTGAAATGTTGGACTTGTTGAAATTAGCCGACACAAAAATTTATAACTCTCATGTCATCCGTTTGATGAACAAAAGAAAATGAGGTGAGTCTAATGAACTACCCCGAGCTGGCACTCATAGCCTTCATCCTAAGCATCATCTTCTCCATCGGAGGTGTCGGCTCAGCGATAGCGATAGTCCCCGTCATGGGCTGGCTGGGAATCCCCCTCATGACGGCAAAACCAACTGGTCTCTTCATAAACACACTCTCGATGCTTTCGGCCACTCTCAAGAACATAAAGCACGGAAAGCTCGACCACCGCTTCGGGCTCCCTATATTAATTGTTGCAACCG
>JAMOTW010000178.1 GCA_027062125.1 Thermococcus sp. | reverse complement strand
TGTGGAAACGAAAAGAAATCAGCTGATCGCCATGTTGATTATGGTCTCTCCTATGTTCTCAAGGTACTCGAGTATCCTCCTGAAGCTCTCCTTGGCGATAGACTGCCTGTAGTCGGTCGCCTTAATTGTGGCGCGGAGTTCGAGCATGAGCTTATCTATGGCCTTGAGGTCGCGCTTCTCTATCTGGGCGACCATGGCCTCAAACTTCTCCCGGAGATACTGGACGTCAATATCATCGGGGTTCTCCGCGATTCTGATTATGTGATCACCTATCCTCTCGATATTCCGGGCGATGAAGAGAATACCGATGAGGTCAAATGTCCTCTTGGCAATTCCGCTCTCTTCTGTAACCGTATGCTTGCTCAGTAGTCTGTTCACGGTGCGGACTATCAGAAAGTAGAACCTGTCAAGCTCGTTTTCGAGGTCGTTCATATCGCGCCGTATTTCGTTGTCCCCAGTACTAATGAGGAGCTCCAGGTCACCGAGCATCGAGAGGATGAGAGACCTAATCCTCCATAGGAGCTCAGCAAGGTTAACCTCGTCCTCGTCGAGGAGGCTCTTGGCGATGATTCTCATAGGCTCGTCGAGAATTATCTCCACACCTGGAAGGCTCTGGAGCACCTTTCTTATTTTGACCTTGTAGATCGGCATCTCTCCAGAGAGTCTTATCTCAAGGACATCGTAGCCCTGGATGTAGGCCGAGATAACGAGCCTTATCGCCATATCAGGTGAAAACTCCTCGGAGAGCGTCAGGACTTTTTTCTCGCTCACATCTTTAGGCTCGCTTGGGAAGATAGTTATACTGCCATCCGGGTTTATAGTCAGTGGTACGGTATCACCCTGCTTTAGGTTGTGCTCTTTAACCCATTTCTTTGGAAGGGAAATTATGTATGAGCTTCGCCCGGTAAACTGTATCTTGCGGAACTCCATACCAAGCCACCCACGCTATATAGAGGTAGTCCATTAAAGGCTTCACTTCGATAATCTTATAAACGCTACGAGAGACGTTTCACTATGCTCTCCAGGTACGGCAGGGACGCGAAGATACTCATCGGAGCGAACGCGCTTGGACAGACGTTCCTCTGGTTCTCGTTCTTCATAATGCCTTTTTACCTAGCCGCCCTTGGCTACAACGAGAAAGAAATGGGGGTATTCTTCTCGACCCAGACGACTGTAGGAGGACTCTTTTTCCTTCTGGCAGGGTACGTCTCTCTAAGGCTCGGCTACCGGAAGACACTCCTCCTGAGCGCGTTCGCCGGGCTCATCGGGAGGCTCCTACAGGTTTTCGCGCCGAACACGTTTATCCTTCTCCTCGGGTTCGTCCTCGTGGGGGTGAATATGGGGTTAAGGCAGCCGAACTACAACGCCTACCTGAGCGAGCTCGTTCCAGGTGAGATGAGGCACGAGGCGTTCTCCAAGAGCTTCGGTCTCGGAACTCTATTCAACTCGCTTGGAGTCCTAATAGCTGGCTTTCTGCCGGACTACCTGATGGGGCTATCATTTGCAGAGGAAACGGCTTACAGAATAACGTTCTCCCTCTCAGTCCTCCAGTTCGTCTTTGTAATCCCTGCCCTGCTTCTCATCAGGGACGTCAAGGTCAAGGAGAGAAAGGTAAAGTGGGAAAGAGACCTGGTAATAAAAATCCTCAAGTTTTCACTGCCCAGCGCCCTCATAGGCCTCGGTGCGGGGATAACGATACCCTTCATGAGCATCTACTTCAAGAAGCGCTTCGGAGAAACCCTCCAGGCGATAAGCTGGGTCTTCTTCTTCCAGCAGCTGGCGATGGGCCTCGGCTCGTTTGGACTGCCCGAGCTCGTCAGGAGGTACGGGCCCGTCAGGGTTATAACGTCATTCCAGGGGCTTGCAACGCTCCTCTTCGTTATCTTCCCGTCCCTAGAGACGTTTTCACTGGCGGGAGCGGTTTATGTGCTCAGGGCAATACTCATGAACATAATCTGGCCGATAAACGACTCGTTCATGATGGGCTTTTTCAGGGCCGAGGAAAAGGCAACGGCAAACGGGATAAGGCAGGCATTCTCGACGTTTATGCGCGGAATCGGAAACTCAATCGGCGGGACGCTCTTTGCGGTCTCCCTTGCTTACCCGTTCTACGCCACAGCCATCCTGTACGCTGTAGCAACGGTCATGTTCTATGTCCTCTTCATAAAACACAACGAGTGAAGTGAATAAGTACCAAAAAGGAGACTACAAAAGGGTCGGAAACGAAAAATGAGAACGCTCACTCCTTTGCGAGCTCGACTCCCCTATCAAAGGCCCTGAAGTTCACTTCCCAGAGCTTCTCGCGCAGGGTGAGCTTTATCCCCTCGAGGAGGCTCTCGCGCTTGAGCGGGACAAAGCCCTTGCCGTAGGCGTAGCCGAGCATCAGAACGCCGAGGGTCCTGGGGTTTACCCTATCGGCCTCGCGTTGGAAGTCCCTCATGTGGACGGGGCATATTTTTGCGAGGGCTTTTTTTATCTCTTCAAGCTCGGGATAGCGCTCCTTTCCGACTAGCGTCGTAGCGGTGTGAATGGGATAGGCGTTGACTATTGCCACACTCTCCTTCCCCAAAAACCGCGCGTTCCTCAAGGCCTCGGCGGGCTCAAGGGCGAGCATCAGGTTCGCTTCTCCCTCCTCGATGAGGGGCGAATAAACCTCTTCGCCGAAGCGGAGGTAGCTGAGGACGCTTCCGTAGCGCTGGCTCATTCCAAGGGTCTCACCAATCCTCACGTTGTAGCCTTCCTGCATGGCCGCGTTACCGATTATCCTCGAAAGGGTCAGACCACCTTGGCCGCCGACACCGGTGATTATTAAGTTAAACTCCATAAGCACCACCAATGTGAATTGGAAGGGATGGATAAAAACTTGTTGTCAATAAAATTCGGGAAAATGGGAAAAAGCCCCAAAAATAGCACGGGAGAATTGCAAAAAGGTTGAAAAACCGAAATCAGGCCTCCATGCGGAGGCGCTTGATGACGAACTCTCTGTCAAGAGAGGCAAGGAAAGGAGCCAGCCTGGGCCCGCGGTCCTTGCCTATGAAGACGTTGTAGAGAACCTTAAACCACTCTTTGCTTGGAATCCCGCGCTTCTTGGCGACGTCGAAGATAGCGTTGTTGAGCTCATCAACTGTGAACTTCTCGTGTGCCTCGATCCAGTCCGCTAACTCCCTCATCGCCTCCCTGATTTCGGGCTTTAGGTCGAGCCCTGGCGCTTCCTCAAGCAGGCTGAACTTGACGTTCTCGGGGGCGTACTTCTCGACCCAGTTCCTGGCGAGCCGAATCCTGAGCTTTATCCTAGCAATGTCCTCTTCGGTGAGCTTCTCAGGGACGTGGCCCTGCTCCTGGAGGGCGCGGATTATTCCGTCCTCATCGAGGTGGGGCATCTGGACGAGGGTGACCAAAAACCTGAAGGGCGCCTGAGCGATAAGCCTCTCCGGAACCTTCGGCATCGACAGCTCGTAGGTTCTCTTGAGTTCCTCTTCCTCCTCGGGGTTCTTTGCGTGCTCAAGGCCGAAGTAAATCCTCTCGACCTTGTCGAACTCGTCGTAGAGGTTGAGCAGGCCGAGACCGAGGTCTATCTTGAGTTCCTTGTTGGGTCTCGCCTTGGCGTAGATGAAGCGGATTATTCCCGGCTCGAGCACCTCGTAGAGGTCGCTGAGGAGGATAACGTTGCCCTTTGAGCCACTCATCTTGCCCTTCTGCCCCTTGATTCCGACGAACTCGTACATGAGCGTCATCGGGGCCTTCCAGCCGAAGACCTTCTCCGAAATCTCCTTTCCGGTGTCGTAGGAGCTTCCAGCGGCGAGATG
Source organism: Thermococcus sp. (assembly GCA_027062125.1). GTDB lineage: Archaea > Methanobacteriota_B > Thermococci > Thermococcales > Thermococcaceae > Thermococcus. The sequence goes on along the minus strand of JAMOTW010000178.1, from coordinate 23 downwards.
GTCTTTGCCGGCAGGCTCGAAGT
>JAMOTW010000177.1 GCA_027062125.1 Thermococcus sp. | reverse complement strand
CTATTTTAACAACCAGCGCCTTGGCCTTGTTTCCGGCTATGTCCACGACGTCCCGCAGGAGTAAGACCTCCTCGTCGAAGTCCTCGAGGATTCCGGTGAACGAGTGCTCGTTGCTAACCGAGAGGGCAACGCGCTTGCCCTTCCATGCCTCAAGGGTCTTGTCGAGCAGGTACTGCTTCTCGCTCATTCCCTCACCCCCAGAGACCAAAAACCTATAAGGCTTTTAACCGTTTCCGGTTCGGTGATAGAATGAGGTTCGTGACAAAGAACGAGGCCGTCAAGAGGTCATTTCTTGAGGATTTAAAGAGGGAAGGGATAAAGTTCGAGCTCAACGAGAGACTTTCCTACGAGAGCTTCGTCGGCTACATGCTCGAGGGCACGCTCGAGGAGATAAGGGCGCAGATAGACGTCATGGAGGGCGCCGACAGGGAGGCCCTCATAGAGGGGTTCACCTCCTTCAAGGAGAGCCTAAACCACATCCTCGAGCACATAAAAGTTGGAGAGAAGTTCGACGTCCTCCTGAACGAGGGGCCGTGGGTGGCTGAAATCCTCGACCAACTGACGAGAAACGGTGCGATAGACTACGAGGACGGCGTTATAAAGCTCCGCGACGGGGTGGACGTTACCAAGCTCCGCTTCGAGTTCAAGTTCCCGTTCAACCTCGTCCACAGTCCCGAGAGCGCCGAGAAGATAGCCAAACAGTTCGCCTTCGCCGACCTGACGATGGAGTACGAGTTCGAGATACTCGAGACCGACATAAACAAGATAAACGCCCTCGGAAAGGTCGCGGCGAAGTATTTCCCAGAGGATGTCCTCCTGAGGGTTTACTTCGCCCTCATCGGGCGCTCGATCCTCGCCGGCGAGATACTGAAGAGCCTCGGCAACGAGAGGGTGGAGGAGTCCGAGCTTGTGAAGGCGTTCATGCGCGCGTCGCCGATAGCCATCCCGACCGAGAAGGGAACTCTCGTCATCAACTACTCTCCGAAGGCACTCGAGGAGGTACTCCGCTTCCTCAAGAGGCTCGGCTACGTCGACATCAAGGCCGGAAAGGTGAAGAAGCTCAAGGATTTGGTCTAATAGACCTCCCATTTCTATTTTTGGATCCTCGAGAATCACTCCACCCGCGGAAACAAACATTTATAAGTTGGTTCAACACAATGACCAAATTGGTGGTATTATGGTTCAACCGGATGACCTAATTGTGGAGCACTTAACGAACACTCCCTCCCTTCTCATCCCTTACAACAAGCCCCATAAGAGATACCTCTACGGCTGGCTGTCCTCGAAGGTTGGGAGGTACCTGAAGGGTGGAAACCCCGACACAATCCTTCTGCTCGGAATCAGGGGAGTTGGAAAAACGACTCTGCTCGCCCAGCTGTACTTTGAAGCCCTGAAAGAGGTCGGCCCCACCGGGGTTCTCTACCTCTCCCTCGACCGGCTGAGGGCCCTCGGCATGGATCTGCTGGAAGTGGTTGAGGCATACAAGCGACTGGTAAGGCCCGAGAAAGCGGTACTCCTCCTCGACGAGGTTCAGTACGAGAAGGATTGGGATTTGAAGATCAAGCTCCTCCACGACGAACGTAGGTTCTTCATAATGGCAACGGGTTCTTCGGCGATAAAGCTCAGGGAAAGCCCGGATCTCGCGAGAAGGGCACTCCACAGGGAGCTCTTCCCGATGACCTTCCGGGAGTACCACCACCTCAAAACGGGCCAGGAACTGCCGGAACTCATGGGAAGAATCATTAGAGGGGAAGAAATCTCGATGCCCCCCGTGATGGCGGACGTCGAGACCTACGTCAGGGCCGGCGCGATGCCGCTCGCCCTCGAAATGGAAGAGTGGGAGGTTTACGAGCGATTGACGGCGATGCTCGACCGCGTTGTCTACCGCGACCTGCGCGAGGTTCACGAGTTCGACGCCGAAACGCTCGACCGAGCCTTCGACCTGCTCCACCTTCTCGCGACCCCGAAGGGCGAGCGCTTCAGCTACGAGAGGCTGTCAAAAACCCTCGGGCTGGCCAAGGGGACCGTTATGAAGCTGGTTGACGCCCTGGAGAAGGCCGGCCTCGTGCAGAGGATTCCACCCTGCGGTTCTCCCGCGAAGGCCGTCCGGAAAAGCCCCAAAATCAAGTTCCTCGCGGTTCCTATCAAGTCGGCCCTGCTCTTCAGCTCGGGCTTCAACCTCAACAGAAAGGAGGTCTTCGCTTCTCTGCTCGAAGACGTCGTGGCGTTCTACCTGTTCCTCCTCTCAAAATCTGGAAACGGCAGGCTGTGCTACGAGCCCGGCAGGGGCGGAGCGGACTTCGTCCTTGAGCTGAACGGGGAAAGGGTTGTCATCGAGGTCGGTCTCGGCAAGCTTCGGAAGGACCAGGTGGAGAGAAGCATGGAACGCCTGGGGGCAGAGAGGGGAATCGTACTGGGTGAGGGATACGAGATAAGCGAGAGGGTGGCGTTTTACCCCTGGAAGGCCTTTGTGGCAGGGTTCTGACTGAGGATTACCCCATTTCAAAGGGCCAGATAATCAATCCTCGCCCTTCCGTTCTTTTCCAGCCACTCAAGGAGCTCTTTTGCAAACTCAAACTTTTTCCTCTTGCTCTCCCAGACGGGGGAGTGCTCTCTCAGAGAAGGCTTGCTCCACCTCCCAACAACATCGCCAAAGTCGAAGCCGACCAAGGTTATTTCCCTCGCGCCGAGGGCCTCGGCGAGGAAGGCCGCCCTATCGCCGTCGGTAAAGCCGCCAAAGTTGTAGACGATGTCCAGCGGTTCCGTCTGGGTCGTCCCGAGTATCCTTGAGAAGAGGGGTACATATGACGTCAGCTTATCGACGTTGTCCCCGTGGGCGTGGACGACGAGGAATGACCCCCTATCGTTGGCGAGCTTTATGTCGGGAATCCTGCCGTCAAGGTCTGTGACGATGATGTCGGGCACCATATCGTGTTCAAGGAGTGCGGAGGTTGCCCCATCGGCGGCTATCAAAGTCCCATCTGAGAAATCAAACTTCCGGAGGGCATCCTCCAGACTGGGCCCGCAGCCGAAGACGTAGGCCTTTCTCCCGACGACGGCCGCCAGCTCGTCTCGCAGGATGTACTCGTCCCCCTCAAGGAGGAGCGCCCTGAGGATTCTAGCGGCCCTTCTATCAGCCCCAATCGAGTACCCCATCTCCCGAACGATGCGGAGGTAAAAGGGCTTCCATTCTTCCCAGTCCATGAAGGAAGATTGGGTAGAGCATATATCAACTTTTGCCTCCCACCAAGTTCGAACTCCGTCGGTTCGATAATGAGCACTACGAAAGATTTAAATCCATGAATGCCCGTAAATATCCATCGGTGACACCTTATGCGACGGCAGTACGCGACATTGGCTCTGGTGTTTTTGGTTGTTTTTTCGGTCGTGGCCAGCGGCTGTATAAGCGGCGGTGGCGGCGAAGAAAAACCAACGACGATAGTTATTGGAGTCACTGACAAGGTAACGGACCTCGACCCGGCGAACGCCTACGACTTCTACACCTGGGAGGTTCTCAACAACGTCATGGAGGGCCTGGTGAAGTACAAGCCGGGAACGCTGGAAATCGAGCCAGCTTTAGCCGAGAACTGGGAGGTCAACGAGGACTCGACCGTTTGGACCTTCCACCTACGGAAGGACCTTAAATTCGCGGACGGAACTCCCCTGAAGGCTCAGGATGTTGTTAGAAGCATAGAGAGGGTAATGACCATCCAGGGCGACCCGTCCTGGCTCGTTACCGACTTCGTGGACAAGGTTGAAGCGAAGGACGACTACACGGTCGTCTTCTACCTCAAGCAACCCACGAGCTACTTCCTGGCCCTTCTGACCACCCCGCCCTACTTCCCGGTTCACCCCGAC
>JAMOTW010000176.1 GCA_027062125.1 Thermococcus sp. | reverse complement strand
ACAGGTTCACGGACAAGGAGGCCCCCACGGTAAGCGACATACTGGGAGAGGTCCCGGACAGCGAGGCGATAATCATCGGCGCCTCGACCTTTGAGGCTGATATCCACCCCAGAATAAGGTACACACTCTTTGAGCTCCTCGACAAGGCCAACTACGAGAAGCCCGTCCTCATCGTCGGTGCCTACGGCTGGGGCGGCGTTGCTGGAAGGAAGATCGAGACACTCATAGCGAGGAGCAAGTTCGATCACGTCGACACCGTTGAGGGCAGGGGAATGCTCAGACAGGAGGACGAGGAGCAATTGAGGGAGGCAGTCAGGAAACTCATTAACTGGATCTCATAGAACCAGCCGCGAACTGTCTTCCAATGGAAGTAAGCGGAAGGGCAAACCAAAGGTTCAGAAAACCGTTATATAGTTTCGTTTCCTCCTTTTTATGGTGTATCCCATGCCAGTTAAGAGAGCAATGACCCGGAAGTTTCTGGAGGATGCCTTCGCCGGCGAGAGCATGGCCCACATGAAGTACCTGATTTTTGCCGAACAGGCCGAGAAGGAGGGTTTCCCGAACATAGCCAAGCTCTTCAGGGCTATCGCCCACGCGGAGTTCATTCACGCGAAGAACCACTTCATAGCGCTCGGACACCTCGGGAAGACCCGCGAGAACCTGCAGGCGGGCATAGACGGCGAAACATACGAAGTAGAGGAGATGTACCCCGTCTTCAAGAAGGCCGCCGAGTTCCAGGGCGAGAAGGACGCCGTGAGAACGACGCACTATGCCCTCGAGGCCGAGAAGATACACGCGGAGCTCTACAAAGCCGCCAAGGAGAAGGCCGAGGGCGGAACGGATATCGAGATAAAGAAGGTCTACATCTGCCCGGTCTGCGGCTATACCGCAGTTGACGAGGCGCCCGAGTACTGCCCCGTGTGCGGTGCTCCCAGGGACAAGTTCGTGGTCTTTGAGTGAACCTTTCGCTTTTCCACTTCTCAAGTTTGAGGCGCAAACCTTATAAGGGCGGACTAATAACATTAGGATGATGAAAATGGCAAAGTGGAAGTGTATGGTCTGTGGCTACATCTACGATGAGGATGAGGGTGACGAGGACGCCGGGATAGCCCCGGGAACCAAGTTTGAAGAACTCCCCGAGGACTGGGTCTGCCCGCTCTGCGGTGCGCCCAAGGACATGTTTGAAAAGATAGAGTGAGGTGGTTGAGATGCTTAGCGGAACCATAAAGAGTGGAGACTGGAAGGGGGAGAAGCACGTCCCCGTTATAGAGTACGAGAAGGAGGGCGACCTCGTCAAGGTCGAGGTCAGCGTTGGCAAGGAGATACCGCACCCGAACACCCCGGAGCACCACATAGCCTGGATTGAGCTCTACTTCCACCCGGAGGGGGAGAACTTCCCGATTCTCGTCGGCAGGGTTGCCTTCACCAACCACAGCGACCCGCTGACCGAGCCGAGGGCTGTGTTCTTCTTCAGGACCGAAATGAAGGGCAAGCTATACGCCCTCAGCTACTGCAACATCCACGGCCTCTGGGAGAACGAGGTCGCGCTCGAGTGATTTCCCTGCCCAACCCCCTCTTTTTTAATATCCCATCTGAGTAACATCCGGAAGGTTTATGTGCTGAACCACGTACTTTTCTCTGTGAAAGTGTAAGGCGCGGAACGTTATGGCTGAACTGTGGTACGACACGATTATGAGCCTGAGCGGGGTTCTAACCCTCGCGGGCGTCTTTCTAACCTGGCTGATAAGGAGGAAAATCGAGAGGGTTACCGGTCAGGGCGGCCGCTATTCCGTCCTCCTTCTCGTTGGGGGCGTCATAACGGCACTCGGCTTCGCCTGGGCGGTTCTCACCGGCGGCGAGCCCAGCGGCTGGATGCTCTTCCTCATCCTTTTGGGACCGGCGATAATCGGCTACGCCCTCTTCGAGTTCGGCTTCCCCGGCGTCAGCGGGAGGCTGATGATCCAGAGCGGCCTGATGCTCCTCAGCCTCTTCGGCGCGAGCCACTACTCCACCGTCGCCGTTGACGTCGCCTACATCGGCCCGTTCCTGGCGGTTCTACTCCTCATGAACGCCCAGATAATCGTGACCGAGGGGAGCAGGAGGACGCTTATAATCGCCGCCTCGTGGCTCATCGTCGTCTTCTCGTGGACCCGATATCTTCTGGACGACACGGCTGGCCTCGCGAAGGCCGCCATAGTGGCCCCCTACACCCTGGCGACCGTTATCTGGGTGGCCGTCCTCGTCTCGCTCTACCTCTCGGTCTCGGCGGACTACCTTCCGTTACCCAGAACTGGGCAGGAAGGCTTATAACCGTGCACCCGTAGGGGAGAACGGTGAGAAAAAATGAAGGTTTACATGCCAGACCGCGAGTGGCCCGAGCACTACAAACCAGTCCTCGAGGAGCTCGCCAAGATAACCGACCCTGTAACTGGGGGAGACGTCCTCGACTCCGGCGTCATAGCCGGTCTGGAGGTGGGGGAGGAGACCCTCAAGATATGGCTCAACTTCGAGAGCCACGCCGAGTACAACATAACCGGGGAGAGCGCGATAGCCTACTCCAAGATAATCGGCGACATAATGGAGCGCTTCGCCCTCGTGAAGTTCCAGAACGTCTACGTCTACGACCTCAAGAACAATCCAGTCGGAGTTTTTGAGAACAAGAAGGGCTACACAATCGAGGACATAAGCCCCGAGAGGGTTTGAAGCTAAGCCCCTTAACTTTCTCAACGCAAAAAACGCCAAAACGACGCTCCAGGGAGAATCTCCCACAGAAATTAAAAGGAAGTGAGAGAAAAGAGGAACGAAAGGGTCACAGCTCGACCTTTATCCCGGTCTCCTCCTCGACTTCCTCAAAGCCGTGCTTCATGTACTTCGCCAGCTCCTCATCGACCTCGAAGAGTGCAGCTAGGAATTCCCCGAAGTGCTCCTTCTCCTCGTTGGCCACATCAAGGAAGATGTGCCTTATCCTTTCGTCCTCTATTCCCTCCGCCAGCTGCTCGTAGAAGCTTATGGCGTCGAGTTCGGCCTTGATGGCCCAGCGGAGGGCCTGGGCGATCTCCCTCTTGGTCAGGGGCCTGTCCTTCGGAAGTTCAAACGGATACTTTGCCAGCATGGTACCACCCCCGTCGAACCAGTCAAAAGAAAGCGTCAATCCACCTCAAGGCTGAAGTCCTGATAGTCCATCCAGATGCCAGTCTTCATCACCGAGTCGTACTGGGCCTTGAGTAGCTCGTAGTGGCCCTTCTCAACCCTTGCCAGCTCCTCAAACATGCGCTTGACGTCCTCGTGTTCGGCTTCCCTCGCGGCCATCTCGTAGAACTCCCAAGTCTTCTTTTCCTGATCCATTCCTATCTTTACGGCGTCCACCTCGCTCAGCTCCTTTTCGTCGGCCTCCACCAGGAGGCTCTCAAGGGCAGCCCTGTCGACCGCGGGGAGTTCACATTTCTCTATGAGCTTTTCGACGAACTTTTCCTCGAACAGCTCCCAGTGGCCTGCCTCTTCGTTTGCCAGAAACAGAAACATTCTCCTAGCCCGTTCGTCGCTGGCCTTTTTCGCCAGCCTTATGTAGAACTTCAACTCAGCCTTCTCGACTTCGAGGGCCAGGGCCAAAGCCTGGAGTTCGTTCATGATATCGCCAAAACGTTTTAGGTTTCGGGTCCTAATAACCTTTGGTGGACAGAGGTGAGTATTGAAAGGGTCGGGGAGCCGCCCTCACTGAAGGATGAGCTGGTTCGCTTCGTTTTCAGGGTCTATCAGGGCACGAACGGAGCGTATCCCGCGCTGGAGTGGGTGGAGAACAAGCCGGGCACGGATGACTTCGAGGGCTTCAGAAGGGTCTACGAGCCCTTCCTGGAGTTTAGGCTCGGGAAGGAGTT
>JAMOTW010000175.1 GCA_027062125.1 Thermococcus sp. | reverse complement strand
GAAGCCGCCAGAGTGTTGCTTGTGGTGGACAGCTTTGAGTCTATGCTCGGGTCGTGTTTCGACTTCTTGGCGGGGGCGGGGGGTAGGGTGGCATCCATAATGGCGGAGGGAAGGTTGAGGTTTATGAACTTTGGAGAATAGTGGGGCTGTTTTGCCTTGACCTCACTAGGAGTGCCAAGAATGTCCTTCTTTACCGTGTTTTCACTTGAAGGGGGTGTTATTACCTCCAGGAACTCTCCTGAAGGCTTCTGTTGCTGGACCGTAATGCCGGTGGGGCTGTGGTAACTAATGGACTGGGGGGAACTTTGGCCGTAGCTTGCCCACAGTCCTACGAGGGAGATTGAAATAACCAGAAGTACCACGGCCGCAATTGCTCTCTTCATGGGAATCCCCAAAGAGGTATTGGCTTTTAGAAGATTTAAGTTTTTTCTTGGACAATTTTCGGTTGTTCATAAATTTAGTGCATTAAAATTAAATAAAAATTAAACCTCGGATGGGTGGCCCTCATCACAGCTCAGGGCCCGAAAGTCTCCTCATCGGTTCACCCTAAAGTCTATCGGTTTTTCTAATCTCCAGAACCTGCAGAACGAGCAGACCTCGCCACTTGAAGGCATGCCGCAGACTCTGCACTCCCTCAGCTCGGCCTCCTGGAGCTCTGTCTCGAAGAGGTGCTTCTTCTTCAAAAAGCCCTTGACGAAGTTGATTTTCGTCCCGGGCCTCTTTTCCTCCATCTCGTTGAGTATTGCCTTCCACTCGAGGGTCGTGGCCCCCCTCGCGTGGGGGCACTCGTCTATCTCGTACTCTATGCCGTTGGCGAGGGCGTAGGCCACCACTTCCCTCTCGGTGACCTCGTACAGCGGTTTGACCTTCTTCACGAGCTTGCCGTTGAACTCCGCCGGTGTCACGGGCCCCTGCTTGGCCAGGTATTGAGTATTCCAGTTCATGATGTTGTTGAAGATGAAGCTAGCCTCATCATCGAGGTTGTGGCCCGTAGCGACAACATCGAAGCCGTTGTCGTAGGCGAACTTGTTGAAGATGTAGCGCTTTGTCAGGCCGCAGTAGGAGCAGGTCGGCCTCCTCGTCCTAACTTCGCCGATTCCAGCCCCTAAAAGCTCCTTCACGCGGACGATGTGGAGTGGGGCGCCTATCTTCTCGCACTGCATTCTCGCGTATCTCTCGCCCTTCTCGCTGTACTCGCCTATTCCGAGGTTTATGTGGAGGCATTCAATATCGTAGCCGAACTTTTTGAGGACGTGGGCAGTAACCGCCGAGTCCTTGCCCCCGCTGATCACGACGAGAACCCTCTCATCCGGTTTCAGCATCTTGTAGCGCTCGATGGTTCTCTTCACCTTTCTCTCGAAGTATTCGGTGAAGTGCTCCGAGCAGAGGTACATCCTCGGGTAGTGAAGCTTGATGAACGCGTTCTTCTCGCAGAACTTGCACTTCATCGGCATTCTTTTCACCTGGATAAAAGAGAGGGGGCGGGCTTTTAACGTTAATGCCTGGCCTGGTCCTCAAGCGCCTCTATCTCCCTCTTCCAGTTCCCTGACTTCCTGAAGTCCTTCTCCGTGTAGAGCCCCTCCTTCTTCAGTATCCCGCGGGCCGCGAGGATTCCAGTCGCAGCCGCGTTAACTATGTCCCTGCTCAGCCCGGCACCGTCGCCGGCGGCGAAGATTCCCTCAATGCTCGTTTCGAGGTTCTCATCAACCTCCGCCCGCATCGCGTAGTACTTTATCTCCGGTGCGTAGAGCAGGGTGTGGTCGCTCGCAACACCCGGCAGAACCCTGTCGAGCTTCTCCAAACCCTCGATGATGTTCGTGACGACCCTGTGGGGCAGGGCCATCGCTATGTCGCCGGGTGTGACGTGCCTCAGCGTCGGCTCGACGTCGCTCCTCCTTATCCTCGTCCACGTGCTTCTCCTCCCGCGCCTCAAATCCCCGAGTCTCTGGATTATCGGCCTCCCCCCGCCGATCGTCGTTGCCAGCTGGGCTATGCTCCTGCCGTAGGCGGTGGTGTCCTCAACGGGTTCGGTCAGCTCTATCCTGCTCAGGAAGGCGAAATTGGTGTTGTTGCTCTTCTTCTCGTGCATCGAGTGTCCGTTTACTCCAACGTAGCCGTCGTAGCGCTCCTCGACTACGAAGCCGTTCGGGTTGGTGCAGAAGGTCCTCACGAAGTCGTCGTAGGTGTCGGTGTAGATGTGGAACTTGGGGTCGTGGTTTATGCTCGTTATGGGCTCCATGACTATCGCCGGAACCTCGACGCGGACGCCGACATCTATGGGCCCGTGCCTTGCCCTCAGTCCTATCCTCTGGGCCACGTCGTGGAACCAGTCTGCCCCTCCCCTGCCCGGGGCGACTATTATGTAGCGGGCTTTAATCTCAAAGACGTCCTTTCCGCGCCTGACCTTGACCCATCCCCGGCCGAACTCGAGTGCCTTCGTCCAGAGGAGGAACTCGACGCCCCTGCTTTCGAGGTGCCTCTTTACGTCGCCTATGACCTCAGGCGTTCTGTCCGAGCCTATGTGGCGCTGGATTATCGGGACGAACTTTACGCCCGCCTGCGCGGCCCTCTGTTCCCAGTACTTTATCTGCTCGTGGTCGCCCTTGAAGAGGTTTCTCGGCGCCTTGTGCCTCAGAAAAATCTGGTCCACTTCCCAGACGAGCTGCCAGGCGTAGTTCTCATCACCTGTCAGCTCGCTTAAGTCCCCGCCTATGTCCGGGCGGAGGTTTATAGTGCCGTCGCTGAGACCGCCAGCGCCGCCGACACCGCTCATTATGTGGCAGGGCTGGCAGCCGATGCAGTAGCCGAGCTCGTACATCGGGCAGGTTCTCTGATCGATGTCGCCGCCCTCGTCTACGACCAGAATCCTAAAATCACTCCTTTCGGAGAGCTCGTAGGCCGCGAAGAGACCGGCAGGACCGGCCCCGATTATAACAACGTCATAGGTCTTTCCGTTTCCTTTTTCAGAAACCATATTTCCCTTGCCAACTTTTATGGCTGGCCCCTTAAAAAGTTTTTGGCAAATTTTTGGTTAATCTGTTTATAATGTGCAGCACTTTAAACACATAACACTCAAAGAAACCTCCGAAATCTTTAAACACTTTCGCACACCAGTGTTTAAACGTGGGGGTATATGGACACGGTGAATCTTGGTAAAAAGTCCAACAACGCCAAGGAGAATAAGATACGGATAATCCACACCAAGCGCAGAATGCTCCAGCTCCAGCGCAAGGAGGAACTTAGCCATAACATCCGCTACATCTCAAAGGTTCCTGTGAAGCTCGTAATGGACAGGGAGTTCCTGACCCTCCACCCGGAGGATTCACTCTCAAAGCTTATCCAAAGTCTCCGCGGTGAGGAGAGCTCGGCGGTGGTTGTTGACGAGGAAGGTAAACTCCTCGGCTTCATCACGATGAAGGACCTCCTCCGCTTCTTCGAGCCCCCGAGGAGGTACTCCATAGTGGGTTTAAACCTGCTCAAGAAGTACTCCATAAGCAACGCCTCCCGCGTGGAGGATATAATGATTCGAAAGCCCATAACGATTCACGTCGATGAGAACCTCGGGCGGGCGATAGGGATAATGCTCGAAACCGGGAAGCACCACCTCCCCGTCGTTGATGACGAGAACCGCGTTCATGGCATCCTTGAGGTTAAGGACATAATCCGTCTGATACGCATAGTTTCAGTTTGAGCTCTCAAAACCACAACGGGATGATAATCATGGACGTGTTCCTGGAGCTGGCGCTGATACTAATCGTGGCAAAGCTCTTCGGATACCTCGCCGTTCGCCTCGGCTTTCCGGCGGCCCTCGGCCAGCTGATTGGCGGGATTCTAATCGGGCCGTCCATTCTGGGACTGGTCGGCTTCGACGAGGCCGTGAAGCTTCTGGC
>JAMOTW010000174.1 GCA_027062125.1 Thermococcus sp. | reverse complement strand
CATAAGCTGGGACTGGGAGGGCAAGAACGGCGAGTACGACGACATAGCCAGGTACTTCCTCCAGCTGGTCGAGAAGTACAACGTCAGGCTCGTCCTTGCCGGCCACATTCACAGGGACAAGCCGGTCCTCTACGTGGACAAGGACGGCAACGAGCACTGGTTCTACACGGTAACTACCACCGGCGCCCCGGACAAGACCAGCAACCCGCCGAGTGAGAAGGACAAGGCCAGGGGATACACAACCCCGAGCTGGTACGGCTCTCAGGTCATCTACGTCCACTCGAACGGCACCGTCGAGTTCCCGCTCGCCGGGGACGTTCTCCACGAGGGTATAAGCTCCCTGCCGATTCCGCAGAAGTTCATCGTTTACAGGCAGAACGGCGAGGATGGAACGGCCGTCAAGTTCGTGAACGAGCTTGACCGGACCGTCAGCGGGCCAATAGTTCTCCAGATTCCGGAGGGAGCCAAGATAGACCCCGAGCACACCAACATAACCTACACCGTCCTCGGGGAGAGGGAGATAGGCGGAAACTACTACATGCTCCTCAACGTCAGCGTCCCCGAGGGTGTAAGCCAGATAACCGCAGTTAAGGAAGCCGACGCCAAGCCGCCCGAGGTCAAGATAGGCTACCTAACGCCGAGCAAGCCAAAGCCCGGCCAGCGCTTCAAGGTCTACGTAAGTGCCAACGACAACGTGGGCATTAGGGACATGAGGGTGCAGATAATCCAGGACGGAAAGGTCATCGCGGAGTATCCGGCGTTCTCAATGAAGCCGTCCCAGGTTGCCTCCACGTACCTCACCGACATTCCGGGAGTCGACGCCAGCCAGTTCACGGTCAAGGTCATCGCCACCGACTTCTACGGCAACACCGCCGAGACGACCTACGAGGTCGGGGGAACGACCAGCAGCCCAACCCAAACGACAACCGGCAGCACTGGAAGCACCTGCGGCCCGGGAATACTCGTCGGCCTGGTCCTCCTCCCCGTTCTCCTCAGGAGGAGGAAGTGACCCTTTTCTTCCATTTTATACCCCGCACGGCTAACCTTCCGTTAGTTCAGAAAGGGAAGAGTTTTTAAACCGTCTCCATAAGCCCCCACTGGTGGTGAAGGTGAAGTTCAAGGGCAAGGCCTTCGGCAACATAGTGAGGATGGAGTTCGATATCCTCACACTGAGCGAGCTTAAAATAGACGACCTGCGAGACTTTGACGTTGATTCCATCAAGATAGAGCTCAAGCCCACCTCATCCGGCATCAAGGTCATCGGCATATGGGAGGGCACCGTTGAGGAGGCCGGAGAGGGGATAAAGAAGGCCCTCCTCGAGAGCTACAGGCTCCGCGAGAGGATTCTCAACAGGATAAAGAGCAAGACCGAGGCCATAAGGAGCACTATGCGCCAGCTCGGCTTCAAGGAGGAGGTCGAGGGCTACGGAAGCGCGCTCCGCTTCATAAAGAAGGTGGGCGTGTACAATATAGTGGTCGTGGCCTCAACCACCGACGACGTGGTGAGGGTTGAAGTCTACGGCAACGACAAGAAGATAATCAGCCCCGAGCTGGAGAGCATCTTCGAGGACGTCGAGGTGGAGGAGCTCGAGATATACGACTTCGAGGATGGCAAGGAGGAGAGGCTCGTCATCAACCTGGAGATACCTAAGAACGAGGAGAAGCCAGAAAAGAAGATAGTGGAAGCCATAAGGATGATAGAGAGCATGCTGATGGCATAAGTCCTCCCCATTCTTCTCGTTTCATTATCACCAGGGGTGTTCAAAATAAGCTTTTAACGGCCTTTGATTTAACATGGAAACGGTGATGAAATGTTCAGGCTCACCGACTTCAACTTTCACGGAAAGACGGTCTTTCTGAGGGCTGACCTCAATTCCCCAGTCAAGGACGGGAGGATAATCAGCGACGCCAGGTTCCGGGCGGCTCTCCCCACGATAATCTACCTCCTCGAACACGGGGCAAAGCTCGTAATCGGGACCCACCAGAGCAAGCCCTACAAAGGGGACTACACCACCACGGAGGAGCACGCGAGGATCCTGAGCGACCTTCTCGGCCGGGAGGTCGAATACGTCGAGGACATCTTCGGAAGGTACGCGAGGGAGAGGATAAGCTCGCTTAAACCCGGCGAGGTCCTGATGCTGGAAAACCTCCGCTTCGCCGCGGAGGAGGTCAAATACAAGCCGATTGAGGAGTGCGAGAAGACGTTCTTCGTGAGGAAGCTCGTCCCGCTCATAGACTACGTGGTCAACGACGCCTTCGCCGCGGCTCACAGGAGCCAGCCCTCGCTCGTCGGCTTTGCCCGCCTAAAGCCGATGATAATGGGCTTCCTGATGGAGAAGGAAGTTGAAGCCCTCACGAGGGCCTACGGCACCGATGAGAGGCCCCGCGTTTACGTCCTCGGCGGGGCGAAGGTCGACGACTCGCTGAGGGTCGCTGAAAACGTCCTGAGGAAGGGGAGGGCCGATTTAATCCTCACCGGCGGCCTCGTCGGCCACGTCTTCACCCTCGCCAAGGGCTTCCACCTCGGAGATGCAAACCTCGAGTTCATGGAGAAGAAGGGCCTCCTCGAGCTGGTCGACTGGGCGGAGGGGATACTCGACGAGTTCTACCCCCAGGTCAGGACCCCCGTTGATTTCGCGGTCGACTACAAGGGCGAGAGGCTCGAGGTCGACCTCCTCAGCGACGATAAGAGGCTCTTCGACGAGCACCCGATACTCGACATCGGCTCGAGGACGGTCGAGAAGTACCGCGAGGTTCTCATGAAGGCGAGGGTCATAGTCGCCAACGGACCGATGGGCGTCTTCGAGAGGGAGGAGTTCGCGGTCGGCACCGTCGGGGTCTTCAGGGCGATAGGCGAGAGTCCAGCTTTCAGCGTCGTCGGCGGAGGCCATTCAATAGCGAGCATATATCAGTACAACATAACCGGTATAAGCCACGTCTCGACCGGCGGTGGAGCAATGCTGAGCTTCTTTGCTGGAGAGAAGTTACCTGTTCTTGAGGCGTTGAGGATAAGCTACGAGAAGTTCAATGAGAAAGTGAAGAATGGAAAACCTCAATAACGCCTGAGGCGCCTCCACGGACCCTTAAGTTCCACTCCCTCCACTTACCCTATCGTGGCCCTCTCGAACTCCACCATCGCCATCCCGACGAGTATGGCTGCTAAAATCGTAAGCACGCCGAGGTCAACGCCGAGCGAGAACCTTGTGACGCTCGCCCCCACGAGAAAGTGCCTCGCCCCGTCCACGGCGTAGGTGAGCGGGTTGACGTAGGCGAGCGCCTTCATCCATCCGGGCATCGTCTCTATCGGGTATATCGCACCGCTCAGGAAGGTCAGCGGGAGCATGAGGACCATCATTATCATCTGGAAGCCCTCCATGCTCTCCATCCTCAGGGCGAGGCTAACGCCGAAGCCCGAGAAGGCCATAGCTAAGAGGAAGCCCACTCCAAGGGCGGGAAGGAAGCCGCTGAGCTTCAGGTTCTCCGCGAGGAGGAAGGTCAGCGCGAGGATTATGGCGCCCTGTGCCAGTGTAACGAGTGAATCTCCGATGATGCGCCCGAGGATGCCCTCTTTCCTCGATGCCGGCGCTACCAGCATCTCCTTGAGGAATCCGAACTGCTTGTCCCAGATGACGCTAACCCCTGCAACGAAGCTCTGGTTGAAGATGGTCATTGCGAAGATACCCGGGGCCAGAAACGTGAGGTAGTCAACGCCTCCAAAGATAGTCCTCGCCATGGGGTTGTCAAAGACCTTGCTCCAGCCCATTCCAAAGAAGACGAGCCATAGGAGCGGATTGATTATCATGCCCGCTACCCTTGACTTAGCCCTGGTGAACCTCTTCAGCTGCCTGTATGCCATCGTTGTAAGCGCCTCCATGCCATCACCTCCTCATCCTCCTTCTCGCGAAAGCTACTCCCGGGCTTTCCGTGCCTTCCTC
>JAMOTW010000173.1 GCA_027062125.1 Thermococcus sp. | reverse complement strand
CACCACAGGTCTCCCTATCGGGGTCGAGCGTCCAGAAGAACTTCCCGCACTTGGGGCACTGCTTCCTTATCCATCCCTCTTCCTTAAACATCCTGGTGGTCATGTCCATGCTCATAATCCTCACCTCTTGGGTTGAATTAGAAAACGGAGTAGGTCTATTAAGGTTTTCTCATTCCTTCGAGTCCGGGCCGAGGTCAACCTCAGCATCCTCAAAGCGCTCCTCGTCGATGAGAACGAGGGGGACCTTGAGGGACCGTAGAAGGTCGAGGAGAGTCCTCTCGCGCCTCTCCATCAGCTCGAGCTTGTGCCTCAGACTGGCGTTCTCTATCGCGAGGCTGTTGGCCTCGTCCACCTTGAGCCGGAGCTGCATCTTCAGCTCGTTTATCTGCTCCTCGAGCTCCACTATCGAGCGCTCCAGCCTGTCGATCTCCTCGAGGTATTCCCGGCAGAGGCGATCCCTTATCATCTCGGTCAGCCCCGCGAAACCTCCTCACCGATCAGGGGGCTCCAGATTCATCATCCCTTCGGGGGTTTGGATAAACGCCTCATAAGCCTTTGCGTTCCAGAACGCAAACCCAAAAACAAACGGGCACTAAGTTTTTATGCCGTCGGGTTTATCACTCTTTCATGAGGCCGAGGAGTTACGTTGTCCTGACGATGCTGCTCGCCGCGCTGGTTCTCTCCGCGGGGTGTCTCGGAGGCACCTCCGGTGAGACCGTCGCATTACCGGATAAAACCGTCACCGTGACGAAGACGGTAACCGATACGATCACCACGACGGAGTACTTCGAGAACTCCTCCAGGGTACAGAGCCTTGAAGCCAACCTCTCGGCGTGCACCGGAAGGCTCAAAACGCTCGAGAAGGCCCTCAACTCCACGAAAGAGAACCTCAACGAGCTCAGGACAAAGTACGAGGAGTGCCTCAAGAAGAGCGGCTCGAAGAACAGCCAGGAAGGGACGGAGTACGGGTTGAATGTTCTCGAGGACAGGGAGTACTACCTGAACCTCATCCGCGCTATAGATGGCGCCCGGAGCGAAATCTACGTCATGATGTTCCTGATGAAGTACGACCCCAACGACAGCTACGACCCGGCCAACGACCTCATAAGGGCCCTCGTGAAAGCCAAAAAGAGGGGCGTAGGGGTTCACGTGCTCCTCGAGGACGGCATCGATGAGAACAGAAAAGCCTACAACTACTTAAAACAGAGCGGCGTCGATGTGGCCTTCGACTCCCCGGCAACGACACTTCACGCGAAGGTGGTCGTGATAGACGGAAAAACCGTTTTCATCGGCAGTCACAACTGGAGTGAGGGGGCCTTGGATTGGAACCACGAGGTCAGCGTGAGGATAGACTCGGAGGAGTTTGCACGGGAGATGGTGGAGTACTTCCTGGGGGTGAGGGGGTGATGACGTGTTGGAGGCCATGAAAAGAGCCTACCTTCACTGGCGCTCCCGCTGCCCCTTCGTGAGAAAAATTGAGGAGTGGAGGATGAGGAGAAAGGCGCGGGAGTTCAGGGTTGAGGTGAAGAAGTGAGTTCAAAGGCCCAAAAGGCCCAGAACCTCCCCCACAACCTTCTCCTTTTCCACCGTCCTCTGCTCTCCGCTCTCCATGTCCCTTACCGTGACGTTGCCGTTCTCGAGGTCCCTCTTTCCGATAAGAACCACATACGGCACGCCCAGCCTTCCGGCGTAGTCGAGGGCCTTCCTCAGCTTCCTCCCCGTCAGCTCGTAGTCGACCTTAACTCCAGCCCTCCTGAGGGAGGAAGTTATCTCAATGGCGGCCTTCTTGAGCTCCAGATCCTTCCCAATCGGAATCACGTAGACGTCCGGCCTGAGCTTCGGCTCCGGTATGAGGCCCTTCCACTCAAGGATTGGAATAAGTCTCTCGACTCCTATGGCAAAGCCGGTAGCGGGGGTTGGTTTGCCCCCGAAGACCTCTATGAGGTTGTCGTACCTGCCACCGCCCCCAATCGAGCCGATTCCGAGGTCGTTCGGCGCTATCGCCTCGAAGACGACGCTCGTGTAGTAGTCGAAACCGCGCGCTATGCCGAGGTCAATCCTTATCCAGTCCGAGACGCCGTAGGAACCGAGCAGGTCTACCAGCTCGTAGAGTTTGGCTATCTCAGCTTTTGCCTCATCGCTCGTGAAGAGTTCTTCCGCCCTCGGTAGAACCTCGTCAGGCTTTCCTTTGATCTCGATGAGCGCGAGGACCTTCCCAACACCGTCATCGCTCAGCCCGAAGTCTTTCAAAGCTTTAACGAACTCCTCCTCGCTCAGCTTGTCCTTCTTGTCTATGAGCCTCATTAAACCTATATCGTCCTCGACGCCGAGCATCCTCGCGAACTCGTCGAGCAGAACACGGTCGCCTATGTTCACGGTGAAGTCCCTCAAACCTGTCGCGAGGTAGCTCTCGACGAAGAGCGCTATGACCTCGGCGTCGGCCTCAACCCTATCGCTCCCGAGGAGCTCAACGCCCGCTTGCCAGAATTCCCTATACCTGCCGCTCTGGGGTTCCTCATAGCGGAACATGTTGGCCATGTAGTACCACTTTATCGGCTTCGGGGCGTTCTGGAAGGAGTTGACGTAGAGCCTGGCCACGCTCGATGTCATGTCCGGCCTGAGCGAGAGGTTCCTTCCGCCCTTGTCCTCGAAGGCGTAGAGCTGCTCCACGACCTCCTCACCGCTCCTCAGCTGGAAGAGCGCGGTGTACTCGAAGGTCGGCGTGAGGACCTCGTGAAAGTTATAGCGCTCGAAGACATCCCTTATTCTCTCAAAGACCCATCTCCTCTTCGCCATCTCCTCGGGGAGCAAGTCTCGCGTTCCCTTAACTTTTTCAAGCCTTACCTTCATTCTCAACCCTCCTTTCCCTGGGAAAAGCGGAAGGGGTTAAAAGGTTAGCCCAGGAAATTTCGACGTTCCGTCGCTTAAGCCGCGGACGTCATGAGGAGGTATATCCCCACGACTCCCTGGACCATCATCTGCGCGCCTATCGCCATCGTGAACATACCGATTATCCTGATGAAAACGCCCAGCGTAGTTTTGCTGACGTTCTTGATAATGTAGAGGGTTACGAACATTGTCAACGCCGTGAAGACTATCGCCAGGAATATCGCCGCTGTGGCGTGGTAAAGGCCCCTCTCCGCAGTCAGGGTTATCGCGGTGGTTATCGCCGCCGGACCGGCTATGAGGGGCGTGGCAACCGGAACCGCGGCCAAAGCCAAGATGTTCTTCTCCTTCTTGAGGGTCATCATACCGCCGCTCTCGAGGGCTTCCAGACCTATCTTGAAGAGGACGAAGCCTCCGGCCACGCGCAGGGCGTTTATGTCAATGTGGAATATCTGCTGGAGGATAATCTGGCCCGATACCGCGAACAGGAAGAGCAGGAGAAAGCCTATCAGGTTGGCCCTTATGATTAGGGTCCTTATGTCCTCTATGTGGAAGTCCTCCCTGAGGAGGCTGACCAGGAGTATCTTGTCGCTCGGGTCTATCATGATGAGCATGAAGAGTGCGGAGCTCAGTATCGAAAGCCACTCGCTCATGTTCGCCACTGCGGTGATGGTTTTATAAAGCTACGCCCCAAAGTGTGCATCTCATCTGGAGTAAAGCCACTTGAGCAGGGGCGGCGTTATCACCGTCGTGACGAACACCATGAGAATCGCCACCGTCAGGGCGTCGGGCCCTATTATTCCGCTACCCATGGCAACCGCGAGCATCGCCAGCTCAACACCCATCCTCGGAATCATCCCAACGCCTATCCTGAGGGAGGAGCCCCAGTCAAAGCCGGCCAGCCTGGCGCCGAGGCCGCAGCCGACTATTTTGCTCACTATGGACGCAATGGTGTAGAGAACCGCGAAGAGGCCCGCGTGGAGGATGTAGTTCAGCTCTATCCTCATCCCGACCTCGACGAAGAAGAGCGGGATGAAGAGGGAGTAGCCGAGGACGTTCATGTGGTCCATTAT
>JAMOTW010000172.1 GCA_027062125.1 Thermococcus sp. | reverse complement strand
ATCCTTCGATTATTTTGAGATTTATGCGAAAACCAGCTTTCTCACTGAAAGCCAGCAGGTTCGACTTCGTAACGACGAGCTGGGAAACGTTTATCGCTCTTTGCCCCATGAACGGGCTGAGGTCGTAGTACAGGTAGCAGATTTTGTTTTTGTTTTCGTTCAGGGCTATGTTCAGGAGGCTGGTCTTTCCTACCCTTCTCGGCCCGAGTAAGACTATGGGTTCGCCTTCAAGGATGAGGGACTCTAGTTCCTCCAACGCTTTTTTATGGCTTTCTCCAAAGAGTTCCGTCCTCCTACTCAGCGTTCTGAGCTTGAACGGATTTCGACCCCGAACCATGGTTCACCCCTGAGCCTAACTTTACTCTTGGAAGTATTTAAATGTTCTCCCGCTTAGTCCCGACGGTCACGACGCTGAACGTGCCCCTGTAATGCGTTTTCACGTCGAAACCGGCCTTTCTCAGAACGAACTCGACTATCCACGGAGCCCAGACGTTGATTCTGGTCCTGAAGAGGTAGCCCTTCTCGAAGTTCACGAAGAGCCTATCCACCGTTCCTGTGAGAGTGTCAAGTCCAACGTGAAACGAGGTGAAGGGGCCTTCCACCAGCACCTCGCGGTAGTTCTCGTGGAGCAGCCTGACCCAGTCGGCGTACTCGATGACCAGAACTCCTCCCCGCTTCAAAACGCGGAAGGCCTCTCCCACGGCGGAGTCAAAGTCGTAGACGCTCATGTGGGGCAGAGGGTTACCGAGAAAAGCCACGAGGTCGAAGCTCTCATCCGGAAAATCGAGGTTCCTAGCGTCCATTACATTGAACTCGGCTTTATGCCCGAGCTCCCGGGCGATTTCCTTGGCTTTCTTTACGAGCTCCTCCTGCGTGTCTATTCCCACAACCTCAAAGCCCAGCCCCTCGAGGGCGAGGGTTGAGATTCCCATGCCGCACCCGACGTCGAGGGCCTTCTCGCCAAGTCGAGGAAGAACGTCCCTGAGGAGTTCCTTCATCCGTTCGAGTCTCTTCCGCCCGGTTTCACTCCTCGGGTCGTAGAGCCAGAGTTTTTCCTCGTAGGTCGGCTCGAAGGTCACCCCGAGGTTCCGGAACATGCCATCACCGTATTTACAACTCCGAATTGTTTTTAAGGATTATCCCTGATTTAGAATTCAGGTGTTGGAAGTGGACGCTTCAAGGGTAGTTGAGCTCGCGCTGTCCCTCGGCGCGGAGTACGCCGAAGTGAGAGAGGAGCGGTTGATTAGAACTGAAATCACGGGCTCGGACGAGATAAGCGTCTCCGCTCGCTCTACGGGCGGGTTCGGGGTTAGGGTTCTCGCCGGCGGTTCATGGGGCTTTGTATCGGTGAACTCTCCCAAGGATCTGGAATGGGCCGTTGAAAAGGCGGTGAAGCTCGCGCAGGTCAGCAAAGGAAACGTAAAGCTCGCCGATGTAAAACCTGCCCGAGACCGCGTGAGGAGTGGTATGAGGGTAAAACCCCCGGAAGTGCCGCTCGATGAGAAGGTTGAAGCCGTCAAAGAACTCCTAAACGCCCTCCCGGAGGCCTCAAGGAAGGCCGTAAAATACTCGGACTTCTCGGGCATTAAACGGCTCATCACGAGCGAAGGCACCGAAATCGAGTGGGAGTTATCCGGGATTTCGCTTGAGGCCAATCTGGCGGTTTCTTCCAGCGGCCGGAGTTCGTGGCTCTTTGGCCTCACGGGTTCGGTCGAGAGGGGATTCGAAGCCTTTGACGACATGAGGGAAAGGGTTCTCACCGAAATCCAGGGTCAGATGAAGTGCTTCCTCCACGGAAAGAGGCCCAGGCTCCGGGACGTCCCGGTTCTCCTCTCTCCATACTTTGCCGGCATGATTGCCCACGAGGCTTTGGGTCACCTCGCCGAGGCGGACGAACTGCCGAACACGCCCTTAGCGGAAAAGCTCGGCGAGAGGATTGCGCCGGAGTTCGTGGGCCTGAGCGACGGAAACGTTGAAGATGGCCACGGAAACGACCTCTACGACGATGAGGGGGTTCCAGTTAAGAAGGTCGAAATCCTGAAGGACGGGGTTTTCAACGAGCCCCTCGTGGACAGGGAGCGGGCTTACCTGCTCGGCATCGAGCCGAACGGGCGCGCGAGGGCCGAGAGCTACGCCTTCGAGCCGATGGTGAGAATGAGGAACACCTACTTCGAGCCGGGCGACTGGACGTTCGAAGAACTGCTTGAGGAAGTTAAACTCGGTTACTACCTTGTGAGCGCCGGGCCGGGTCAGACAGGCCTTGACTCGTCCTTTACTGCCGGTGTCATGGAGGGCTACGTCATCAGGAACGGTGAGATTGCCGAGCCGATATTGGGAGCGACCGCCAGCGGAAGGGCCCTCGATGCCCTCTCCGGAATCCGGGGGATGGGGAAGGAACTCGACTTCGAGAACTCCTACTGCGGGAAGGGGCAGATCGTCAGGGTGAGTATAGGAGGGCCGCACGTTCTCTTTGAGAGGGGAATAAGGGTGGTGTGAATGGAGCGTGAAGTCTACCGGCTAAGGGAGAAACGCATCGGGGTTTCCCTTGAGAGGAACCTTAGGCCCTTCGCAAGGGTTAGGGAGTTCACAGCCGTTAGGCTCGTCGAGAACGGGAAGGTGGGTTCTGCACTTGCAGAAGGCAGAGACGAGGGGGAGGCTTTGAGGCTCGCCCGCGAAACACTCCGCTTTTCCAGAGAAGAGGACTACGAGCTTCCATCTGGATGCAGGGCCCGCTGGAACAGGACGTTTGAGGCCAATGTAGAGGACATCGCCGGCGAGCTCTCCGCGCTAGCTGACGAACTTGGGGAGGAGGACATTTCCTTATCCGGGACTGTGGAGTTAATAACCCGGCGCTTCTCGGTTGAAAGCACAGCGGGAGCAGACGTTGATGGTGCATACTCCCTCGTTAAGGTCTGGCTTGAGGTTGGAGGGAAAGTGCCCTTCCAGCTCTCCGGGGGCTTCGCTTCCTGGACCGGACTGAGGCCACTCGTGGAGCCGTATCTTGGCCTCGTTGGTGCCCCTGGAGAGGTAAAACCTCCCAAAGGGAGCGTTGAGGGGGTGATGGCTCCGGTCTCGCTCTATCCGCTCTTACTAGGGGCTGTTCTCTGGAAGTTCAGGGGGAGCACGGCGGTGAAGGCGCCGGAAATGGTGGCAAAAGAAGGTGAATCTATAGCCTCGCCGCTCGTCACGCTCCTCGACGACCCCCGCGATGAAGGCTCGCTCCGCTACGTGAAGGCAGACGACGAAGGAGTCAAAGCGGGGAGGAACGTTCTAATTGATGCGGGCGTTGCAAGGGGTCTGCTCTGGGACAGCTACACCGCTTGGAAGGCGGGGAGGGAGAGCACCGGGAACGGAATACGAATCGGCGAGCGAATCTTCGACGGTCCCCATAACATGACGCTCGCTCCCGGACGAAAGGGTCTCGACGCGTTAATTGGGGAAGTTGAGCGGGGCTTTTTAGCCCTCGGCGTTAGGGGGGCAAACACCCTCGACCCCACCACCGGCGACTTCTCGGTCGTTGTAACGCCGGCCCTCGTCATCGAGCGGGGCGAGATCAAGGGTTTTTCACGTTTTGAGCTCAGAGGAAACGTTTGGCAACTGCTCAAAAACACCACCGGCGTTGGAAAAGAGCTCGCGAGAATCTGGCTGGACGAGGGGCTCTCGCTGTCGCTCCCATTCCTCAGGACAGAGGTGATTGTGTGAGGGATAGAGGGGTGAGCCGATGAGAGCCGTAATGACCTTTTATTCCAGGGCCCTTGATACCTTCAGGGAATTTGGCGGAACCGAGGAAGAGCTGATGTGGCTGGTCGGCTCAAGGCTGGCCCTGTTTCCGTCACACAGGGAAGAAATACGGCTGAGGCTTAGGGTTATGGAAGAAATCGTAAAACGAGCGAAGGGAAAAATCCTCGACGTTGGCTCCGGTTCAGGGTTGCTCGCCCTAGCGCTCTCCGAGAAGGGAACCGTCAT
>JAMOTW010000171.1 GCA_027062125.1 Thermococcus sp. | reverse complement strand
CGAGGTGGAGGAGACCCTCAAGAGACTCGCCAAGGAAATAGAGGTCACCAAGAGGCGCGTCAATGCCCTCGAGTACATCATAATCCCGCGCATGGAGGCGACGGTTAAGTTCATCAAACAGCGCCTCGACGAGATGGAGCGCGAGAACTTCTTCAGGCTGAAGAGGGTCAAGGCTTTGATCGAGGCCAGAGCCCAGGCAGAGGGCTCCTGACGGCAACCCTTTTATTCTCAGTTCCCCTTTTCCCTCCGGTGGTGGCATGACGGAAAAGCTGTTCTACAGGAACGCCTACCTCTGGGAGGCGGGGGGCACGGTTCTGGCCGTTGAGAAAAGCGGCAAAAGCGTTAGAATCCTCCTCGACAGGACGATATTCTATCCGGAGGGTGGAGGCCAGCCCTCCGACAGGGGGATAATAGCCGGAGAGGGCTTCAGAATCTTCGTGGAGAAAGTTCACGGCAAGGACGAGGTGTGGCACGAGGGGAAGCTCGAGGGCCGCCTCCCCGAGCCCGGAGAACCCGTCAGGATGATCGTCGACGCCGAGTGGCGCTACGAGAACATGCGCCAGCATACTGGACAGCACATACTCTCTGCTGTCTTCAAGGACCTCTACGACGCCAACACGACCGGCTTCCAGATATTCGAGGGATACAACAAGATAGAGATCGACTATCCCGGCGAGCTGGACTGGGACATGATCCTGGATGTCGAGAGGAGGGCCAACGAGGTGGTTTGGAGGAACCTCCCGGTTCAGGTGGAGGTCTACGAAGAGCTCCCCGAGGAGCTGAGGAACAAACTGCGGAAGGAGCTCTCCGATAAAGTCAAGCCCCCGATAAGAATAGTCTCGATTCCGGGGGTTGATGTCATACCCTGCGGCGGAACCCACGTGAGGAGTACTGGCGAGGTGGGCATCATAAAGGTCGTCAACTTCTATCGCAAGAGCCGGAAGCTCTGGCGCATAGAGTTCGCCTGCGGCAACCGGGCGCTGAAGTACCTCGATGAGCTCCTCGACGACTACTGGAAGAGCCTTGACGAGATGCCCAACAAGAACAGGCCCCTCTTCGAGCGCGTTGGGGAGCTCAAGGGCGAGGTGGAGAGGCTCGAGGGGGAGAAGGACTCCCTCAGGAGGGAGCTCTGGGGTTGGAAGGCGAGGGCCCTTCTCAACGAAGCCCTGGAAATCGGTGGAATCCGGGTGGTCGCACACCTTGAGGAGGCACCGCTGAAGGATGCGCAGGCCTTCGTGGTGCACCTGGTGGACAAGAACCCGAACACGGTAGCGTTAATCGTCGGCGAGAACTACGTCATCTTCGCCAAGAACAAGGGCGTTGAAGGCCTTTCCATGAACGATCTCCTGAGGGAGGTTCTCTCGAAGACCGGCGGGGGTGGAGGCGGCAGCGAGGTCCTCGCGAGGGGAGGGGGCTTCAGAGCCAAGCCCGAGGAAGTTTTGGAACTGGCCATCGATGCCCTCAAGCAAAGCCTTTCCTGATGGCCTTTACTTCTCTCGGGTATCTCTTCACTTTTACTCCCGGGCAAAACTTTATAAGCGTTGTCCGAAATTATTATGGTACATAGTCATAACCTGCCGCGGGAGCGTGGGACTTTGTCCCTCCTCAGAATACTGGCTAGGTACGCCATCGTCGTCCTGCTCGTTGCCATTGTCCTCGGCTACGCCATAAAGGGGGTCATGGAAAAGAGGGCCTATGGGGAGGCCGTCGGCTTCTTTCAGTTCAATCCAAACGCCGGGAAGGTCGTTAAAGCGGCCGAAAAGCTCGGCATGGATCCAATAGAGTACTACGTCAAGTACATAGCCCCCAGGAACCATCCGGAGCTGGGGAAGTCCGCCCTGAGGGTGGGTCTCGAGTACATGGGCGCGGTTCTCGGGGACATTGCCAGTTTCTCCAGTGGGCACGGCCGCTGGAGCTACCTCTACGGGATCACCAAACCCGATTGGAGCCACATATACCGCACCCTGCTCTTTCTGGTTCTGGCGGACTCTTCCGTCGTCCTTCTGGCCCTTCTGATGGCCTTTAAGGCCGTGAGGAGCGAGCCCTTCTATGACTTTCTCCAGGTCACCGCGAGGGTCTTCAACGGAATCCCCGTGTGGTTCTTCGTGGTTCTCTTCTTCCTGCTCATAATCTACTCCTCCATCCCCTCCGACCTCGCGACGGGCATAAAAGGTTCCGGTACTTCCATGCTGGCCTACTTCATCTTCCCAGTCCTCTCGGTTCTCCTCGTTGCTTCGTGGGGCCTTGCTGAGGGGATAACCGTCGTCATGCGTGAGGAGTTCCAGCAGCCCTACGTTGAGGCGAAGAGGGCGATGGGCCTGCCTGAGGGAAGGGTCAAGAGGCACGTGGTCAGGGCATCCATAGTGCCGGTGATGCACGTATGGCTCCAGAACTTCATAGAGATTCAGACGCTCGTCCTCGTCGTTGACTACCTCTTCAGGCTCAACGGCCTCGGGACGCTCCTTGCCTCAACACTCATCATAACACCCGACAGCATCTTCTTCTACCCCATGACCTTCGCTTTCGTCGTTACGGTCCTGGTTCTCCTCAACTTCATCGTTTCGATGGTCGTTGAAGTTCTCTCGATAAGGCTGGAGCCGAGGGGGTCGCCATGAACCGCAGGAGAGTGGGCGCGCTGATGCTGGCCCTCTTCTTCGTTTTCACGGCCCTGTCCTACGCCACACTGGACAGGGTCAAGCTCGAGAACTGGGACAACTACCTCTTCTGGGTCGACTACCCCAGGGGCGCCAAGCCAACCTGGCTGGGCGACTCTTCCAAGACCGTCCGGTTTAGTGGGGGAACGGAATACGTGGTGACCGGGAGGGCCCCCTCCAACCTGATACTCAGAGGCGCTGGGGAGGTCTCCATAACGATATTCCGGCCCGACGGCAGGATAGTAAGGCTCAACGCGGAGATAAACGGGACGACGAGCGTTAACTCCAACACGGAGCTGGCCATCCAGGCTAAGCGCTTCGCCATCGAGGAGCTCGGCCTGAGGGGGGAGGACTTTGCCTTCATAACTCCCACGCAGGCCCTCTTCATGGACGGTAACAGGGAGCCTCTCAAGGGGAACTACACGGTTCAGGTTCACCCCCCGGGCGTTGAGGCTATCCTCGTTGGCTACACCTACGGCCCCCTCGGGACGGACTACAGGGGCAGGGACCTCTGGGTCGGCTTCGTGGGCTCGACGGTGAACACGCTGATTCTGGCTTTCCTCACGACGCTTTTCGTGGTTCTCTTCGGCATTTTCCTCGGGGTTTCCTCCGGCTATTACGAGACGAAGTTCGGCGACGCCGTCTCGGTCGTCCTGGAGGCTCTGAACTCAATCCCCTACCTCCCGCTGGCCATAGTGGTGATCTTCGTCCTCTCATCGAGGGGAACCCATGGGAAGCTCGAGATGGGAACGGTCGAGCTCGCGGTTATTCTCGCCATGCTCCTGGTTGGAAAGTTCGCGAGCGCGGTCAAGGGCATCGTCATGCATGAGAAGGTTCAGGAGTACATAGAGTCGGCGAGGGTTCTCGGGGCGAGCGACCTGGGAATAATCCTCCGCCACATAATGAGGGCGGTCCTTCCCTACACGGTCTCCTACTCCACCCTGCTCTTCGCCCAGATGATAGCGGTGATTTCAGTGCTCGGACTCTTCCAGATAATCCCGGGTGTCAACTGGGGCTCCTTCGTGGCGGAGGCCTTCACCCAGAACGCCATCTACACCCTCTGGTGGTGGCCGCTCTCGCCGTCCCTCGCCATAGTATTCCTGAGCGTTGGGCTGACGTTCGTATCCAGTTCACCTGACTGAGAACTCCTCCTCCATGCTGAGGTTTATCAGGACGAAGGCCATCGCAAAGAGGGCCAGCCCCGCCCCGATGGGGAGCACTATCCACCAGGCCATGCTGAAGAGCTGGTTCTCCGTTATCATACTGCCGAGTAGGGTTCCCCAGTTGAAGCCGGGTATGGCCTCGAAGAAGCCTAAGAGGGACACTATGGCGACCACCTTGGGCATCACGATTGAGAACTGGTATATGCTGTACGGCAGGACTGCCCTCGCTATGTGGTGCCGGAGTATCCACCACCTGCTCCCGCCGAGGCTCACCGCCGACTCGATGTACTCCTTGCTCAGCTCGCTCTCGACCAGTGCCCTCACGTTCCGCGCTATCTTCCCGAAGAGGAACAGTCCCAGGAGGAGCACGAAGATCCAGAAGGGAACCTCGAGGTGGCCCCCGTAGGTGACCCTGCCCGTCACGGGTATCACCATCACCATGACGGGAACGAGGGGCAGTATGGCCGAGAGCTTCGTCACACCGTCGGTTATGGCCCCCGCGACGCCTGAGAGGGCGCTCATGATCCGGCTCACGGAAGGCTTTCCAGGCCGAGCCTCTCAAAAACTATCTTTTTCTGCTCCTCGGGAACCTCCGGCCTGGCGACCTCCCTCTCTGCCTTCTCCCTGTCCATGAGGCCGTAGCGGACGAGGGCGGCTATCCTGCGGTGTTCGAAGCTGTGGCCGTTAACCTCCCAGTACCTCTCGAGGGCCGGACCCAGAACCAGGCAGTTGGTGGTGTATCCCGGCAACTCCGGGAACTCGAAGGGGAGTCCCTTGAGTATCTCCAGCCTCTCGCGCTCCGGCATCAGGGAGAGCAACCTGACCTGGATCACCCCGCCCTTCATAACCCTGTAGGGGTGGTGGCCGAAGGGGAGCTCGTGCCCGGTGATGATGTACTTGTAGCCGTTTTTGAGCGCGTACTTCCTGAGCTTCTCCATCGTCCTCCTGGAGCAGGCCCTGCAGGGACTCTGGGCCTTGAGGAGTGCTTCCCTGAAGATGTCGGAGTAGTCGTAGCGCAGAACCCTGAAGGGGACCCCGAGGTGCTCCGCTATCCTCCGGGCGTTCTCTATGGCCTCCTCGGCCATGAGCCCGTGGTCCACCATCACTGCCTCGAGCTCTTTAACCCCATAGACCTCCTTTGCAAGGTAGAGGGCAACCACGCTGTCCTTTCCACCGGAGTATGCAATGATGGCCCTGTCGACCTTCTCCATCAACTCCTCGAGTTCCCGTCTGATCGCATTCCTATCAATGGGGTGCTTCAAGTAGACCTGGCACTCCCTGCAGAGAGGTTTTCCGTCGACCACGTCTATCTTCGCAGTCCTCTCGTCGTGAATGCAGAGTGAGCACTTGAGCATGGAAAAAGGAGGGAGGGGCATTTTATAAGGCTACCTCCTGTACCTCTCGAAGCCCCTTGCAGTTTTGAGAACCGACCCAATTGTTTCCTCTGTCTTTTCTTTCCCTTTCTTTCCGGCGAAGAGCAGGACTACGGTTATCTCATCTTCAAGGAGAACGCCATCATTGTTCCTCGTTATGAACCAGCCGAAGAATGCCCCGAAAACAAGGCCTGCCAACCAGAGGGTCATCACAAACAGTGTCGTCGATGTTCCTGTTGAGGTAGTCGTCAGGGAGAGTGCCTTGTACGCCAGCGCAAAGGCTACGAGGAATGTACTTTCGAGAAGCAGGCTTATCTTAACGGCTTTTCCCAGTATTCCGAAGACCCAGCTATCGCTCGTGTACCGTTCTATAATTTTGCCGTCGTGGATGCTGTAAACGAGGGTTCTTGCCACGTTCGCACCGCTTCTGAAGGCAAGGAAAGCAAAGAGCATCGCTAAATAGTTCCATTGAACCTTCCACGCCCCGTAGAGGCCTACTAAAATCCAGATTGGTGTGAACAGCCGTTCGAGGGTTTTCTTCTGGTTCCCGGGGACGTCGATGTGTAGGGCCTTCTTGAGCGTGGCTCCTGCGAACTTACCCGCTAACCTGAACATCGTCATTGTCAGGTTTATGAAGGGAAACACCAGCAGGAGAAGGATTGCTAAAACCTTGGCCAGCAACGCCCTCACCATGTTTACTACGAGTTTCAGGTTTTAGTCTTTTTCCTTGGATACTGAAAAGTCAATTCTTCCCTTCCCCTCTTCATCGCCGGCGCCACGTCCCTCGCGACGCGCCTCGCGCTGAAGAGCGTCAGCGGGTCCATCGTTCTGTAGACCGCCAGCTGACAGCCGCTTATGCGAACGTCTATGTGTTCCTTCGCCTCCATCGCCGCCTTCAGGTACTCCTTTACGCTCTCAGCCCTCTCGAAGTCGAGGCCGGCCTTTCTCAAGCGTTCAACGTTCAGCTCATGGATTGTGAGCGGCTGGAGCATCATCTCGTCTATTCCGAGGGAAGCGGCAAGCTCCGCTATCTTCGGTATATCATCGTCGTTGATGCCGGGCATGAATATGGTTCTGACGACGGAGCGGACGCTTTTGTCCGAGCCGACTATCCTAAGGGCGTTTACGACGTTTTCAAAGGTGTCCGCGTTGGTTATCATCAAATGCTTCTCCCTGCTCGCCGCGTCGAGGCTTATCATAACCAGGTCGAAGTCGAGCTTCTCCCACAGCTCCTCCGTCAGCAGTGAGCCGTTGGTCTGGAGGTCGAGTCTCGCCTTTGGAAACCTCTCGCGGAGCATCTTGTTCACTTCAACTATGCGCGGGCTTATCAGCGGCTCGCCGTACTGCGAAACGGTTATCGCGTATGGATCATCCCAGCCGTAGTAGCCGGGCTTCGGGGCCTTCCCGAGCTTTACCGCAACGTTCGAGTAGCAGAAGATGCAGTCGTGGTTGCAGGCGGGGGTAAGCTCATAGCTCGGGTGGTGAACGGGATTCGGGTTGCTCAAATCCAGTCCCTGGCAGCCCTGACAGTGGGTGGGGAACTTCAGATCCATGACGAACTTCTTTAAGAGCCTCGCTTTCCTGTTCTCCAGAATCTGGGGCTCGACGCCCATGCTTCTCGCGAACTCCTCCCAGCTCATCTTCCTCATTCTCTCACCGGCCGAAGCGGAGAAAAAGGGTTTAAAAAGCTCACTGGTCAGAGCAGTCCCCTCAGCTGGGGCCCATCGAAAACCGGCCCGTCCCTGCAGACGAGGTACTTTCCAAGGTTGCAACTTCCACAGACGCCTATTCCGCACTTCATGTAGCGCTCCGCAGAGATTTGAACGTTTTTATAGTCCATCACCCGAAGGACCGCCTTCAGCATCGGCTCTGGCCCGCAGGCGTAGGCCTGGTCGAACTCGTCTTTCCTCCCCCTCAGGACATCCGTCGGAAAGCCCTTCCTTCCTGCGGAGCCGTCGTCGGTCGTGATTATGACCTCGTCCACGTAGTTCTTGATGTCCATCAGCGCAAGCTCGTTCTTCGAGCGGGCACCGTAGATGAGGGTTATCTTATCAAACTTGCTCCGGTGCTGCCTCGCGAAGGCGTAGAGCGGGGGAATTCCTATGCCGCCGCCCACAAGGGCGACGTTCTTTCCTCTCGGCTCGAAGCCCCTGCCGTATGGCCCGCGGATCCAGAGGTAATCTCCCTCTCCCAGCTCGAAGAGCCTGGAGGTGAACGGCCCGACCCTCTTGACAACTATCAGGTCCTTCCAAGCCAGGCTGAAGGGCTTCTCCCCGACGCCCGGCAACCATGCCATTATGAACTGCCCAGCTTTGAAATCTAACCCCCTGTCAAACCTGAAGGCCTTAACGTCCTTTGCAACGTCCCAGACTTCCCTAAGCGTTACCCTTTCCAGCATTTATCCTAACCCCCTGGGGCTTTCCCACGATTTCATCCTCCTCCATAACGACCCTTCCGCGGAGAACCGTCATGACTACCTTCCCCCTCAGCTTCCGCCCCTCCCACGGGCTCCATTTCGCCTTCGTGTAGAATTCTTCTGGCTTAACAATCCACTCCCTCTTGAGATCCACCACGGTGAAATCCGCGTCCTTTCCAACTTCCAGCCCTTTGTTCCTTATTCCAAATACCCTAATCGGGTTGAGGTGCATCTTCTCCACGATGTCGTGGAGTTCTATCATGCCCCGGTTCACAGCATCAAGTAGAAGAGCTACCTCCGTCTCCAGGCCGGGAATGCCGGCCGCCCCGTTCTCTTTATCCTCAAGCGTGTGCGGTGCGTGGTCGCTCGCTATGATCGGAATCCTTGAAAAGTTCTCCCAGAGCGCCTTCCTATCACCTTCGCCCCTCAGTGGGGGGTAGACCTTGAGGAGCGGTCTCCTCCGGTGGTCTTTTTCCGTGAGGAAGAGGTGGTGGGGAGTTACCTCGAAGCTCACCCACGGCAGGCCAGCATCCAGTATCGTCCTCAGTCCCCCCGCGGTGGAGACGTGGCAGACGTTGAGGGGTTTTTTGACTCTCTTTGCGGCCGAGATGGCGGTTTCTATGGCCCTAATCTCTGCCTCCGGCGGTCTCTTGGGATTCTCCCTTATTACTTCCGGATCCTCGGCGTGGACGCTCACGATACTTGGGGAGCAGGAGTAGTCCGACTCAAAGTCTTCCGAGAAAATTCCACCGGTTGAGGCTCCCATGAAGATTTTGTAAAAGTCTGCGTTGGTCCTTTTTGCCTCTTGGCAGTTGCCGCTCAGGAGAAAGCCGAGGGCGTAGTCGGAATGGGCTTTTTTCTTG
This sequence comes from Thermococcus sp., assembly GCA_027062125.1. Lineage (GTDB taxonomy): Archaea > Methanobacteriota_B > Thermococci > Thermococcales > Thermococcaceae > Thermococcus. Next base: position 13,391 of record JAMOTW010000171.1, on the reverse strand, counting down.
AAGAGCTCCTCTCTGAGCTTAAACGTCTTGGAATCGAGTATTGGGGGGTCCGTGTTCGGCATGTCGAAGACCGTTGTTATCCCCCCGTGAAGCGCCGCCCTGGTTCCGCTCTCGACCGTTTCCTTCTCCTTCTGTCTGAAATCTCTGAGGTGGACGTGAACGTCGATGAGTCCTGGCAGGATGACCTTCCCACGCCCGATTTTAATCTCTTCCTCTCCCTCCAATTCACCGATGGATATTCGGGAGATTTTGCCGTCAGAAATCCCAATGCTGCCTTCTATCAGTTTCTTACCCGTCATGAACCGTCCTTTTAGAACAAGGTCGTACATATTGCCCGCCAGGGAGTGTGTCGGTTGGCATTTTAAGTTTTTTGTATCATCCACTATGAGGGGCTACGCAGAAACGCCATCTAACGATTTTTTGGGGTTTCCTCCTTTTTGTACGTGCCTTTTTATGAATTTTCTCCGCATATGATGGGTTGAATCACCTGTCCAACATATTTTGCGGCGCAATATGCATTTTGGCCGTGAACGGTCCCCCGCCAAATTATTGGTTCCCTGTCCTTACTTTTTCATTGGAGTTACTTTTACCGGAACGTAACCCTTAAATAGGCTTTCAATGTATACTCTCATGCCATTATACACCACATATGGCAACATTGCCAAAAAGTGAAGGAGGCAGTGGAATATGAAGAAGGCTTTGGGATTGTTTGTTATGGGTTTGATGTTGTTTAGTTTGTTTGCCATCCGCCCCGTCAGCGCGGCGGACTACACGCCGAAGGACATACCACTGAACAGCGACGAGGCCACGGCCCGCTTCAAGGCCGACCTCCAGTGGTACCTCAAGTACGGCCACTTCGTCATCAGCAACGGCCCGTACATACTCGTCATGTACTCCCCGGAGAACCTCTACCTCAAGCTCGAGAAGTATAACGGTCCGAGGACCATCTACACTGATACCCTTCCGAAGGATGGAATCGCCGACGTAATCGAGTACCAGGGTGTCCAGAACCCTGAGAACGTTATTCTCCAGATCGCCAAGGGCGAGTACGACATGGGGATGTTCTCCTTCCCGGCCGGCAAGTACCAGGGTCTGGGAAGCGACGTTCTCGCCAAGCTTAACCTCTACAAGAGTGCCAGCTCCTACAACGAGCTGACCTTCAACACCTACCACGACCCGGACAAGGATGCTCCGATCGTCACCGTCGGTGACAGCGTTTACTTCAACCCGTTCGCCATCAGGGAAGTCAGGTTCGCCATGAACTTCCTCGTTAGCAGGGACTACATCGTCCAGAACATCTACCAGGGTAGCGGTGCCCCAATGCTCGGATGCATCAGGCCGAGCCACCCGGCCAACAAGTACTTCGAGCCGGTCTACCAGCAGCTCGGCATAACCGGGGCCGGCAACGAGGAGCTCGCCCTCAAGATGATAAGCGACGCCATGCAGGAGGCCGCCCAGCAGGTTGCCAAGTACGGTCACAAGCTCGAGAAGAAGGACGATGGTTTCTGGTACTTCGACGACCAGCCGGTTGAGGTTAAGTTCATCATCCGTATTGAGGACGAGAGGCACGAGATTGGTCTCTACGTTGCCGACCTCCTTGAGAAGAAGGTTGGCTTCAAGGTTGACAGGCTTGAGTGGGACAGGCAGAAGGCCGGTCAGGTCGTCTTCGCCAAGCCGCCGAGCAACTACGAGTGGAACATCTACACCGGTGGATGGGGTACCAGCGGTATCCCGAGCGTCTGGATTGACGACTACACCGCCTGGTTCTACGCCGCCTGGTACGGATACGTTCCGGGTGCCGTTGAGCCGAAGCACGAGAACACCGTCACCGTTGAGGAGGCTCTCAAGTTCGTTGGAAACGGAAACGTCGAGGCCGGACTCCAGGCCATAGGCACCACCTACTACAAGAGCGGCGACAGCCTCGGCCCGATACTCAAGTGGACCGAGGAGGAGCTCACCTACCTGCTGACCTACTTCACCATCGACAAGGAGTCCGTTCAGGGCATGGAGCACATCAACCCGGACCTCGTCCCGGAGGAGCCGATCAAGATAACCACCGAGGACCAGTACTGGGACCTCCAGAAGATCAGCATGCTCATTGGTGTCCTCGAGAGTGAGAGGATATTCATGATCGAGACCTGGGAGTTCTACCCGGCCAACAAGGAGAGGGTTGTCAAGATAACCCCGGAGGCCAGCACCGGTATCGGCCAGCGCTGGAGCGTCATGACCGCCGAGACCCCGGACAAGCACCTTAAGATCGCCCAGTTCGCCTCGACCGGTGCCATGTTCATGAGCGCCTTCAACCCGGTCGGCGGTCTGAGCGACGTCTACAGCGTCCGCGTCTGGAACCTCATCAGGGACTACGGTGCCACCACCAACTTCGACGGTATCGTCAGCCCGTACAGGTGCAAGTGGGAGCTCGAGCGCGGTGAGTTCACCGTTCCGGACGACGCCGTCATCTACAACCAGACCCAGGGTTGGATTGCCGAGAACGCCGGTGAGAAGGCTGTCGTCAAGGTCAAGGTCACCTGCGACTTCGGCCAGTGGCACAACGGCATTAAGGGCAACATCGACGACCTCAAGTACTACGTTGCGTTCCTCTACGCCTGGGCTTACAAGGACACCGCCGACGACCCGTACTACGACGACAGCGTCGCCTCAAGCATGGGCGGTGCACTCCCGAACATCCTCGGCTGGCAGTGGACTGACGACGGTTACGTTGTCTACGGTACCTACGAGCACCCGCTCGCCGACGACATGACCGCCGGATTCTACGTGTTCTACCCGACCCTCCCGTGGGAGCTCTACTGGGCCATGGGCGAGCTCGTCGCCAACGCCAAGGAGTACGGCATCGACAAGACCTACTCCTTCAGCAGCGGTGCCGAGGGAGTCCTCTGGCTCGACCTCCTCACCAAGGAGCACACCGACGACCTCGCCACCGTTATGCTGAAGATCTCCGGCCTCACCTGGGACGACATAACCAGCACCACCACGACCAGCCAGCCGACCAGCAGCCCGACCGAGACCACCAGCACCCCGACCGAGACCACCCCGACCGGCGGCGGTGAGGGCACCAACACCACCACCTACGTCGTGGTCGGCCTGGTGATAATCATCATCGCCGCGGCCGCCTGGTACTTCACCAAGAAGAAGTGATTTCGTTCTTTTCCCCTCTTCTGTTTTCCTTTGTTGTTGCTGTTCTCGTACAGCTTGTGATGTGTCCCCCTGTAGCTGGGCTACGCTTTTCTGTTCATTCGGTGAAAATGTGTACATTGATGCAGTAAGATATATAAAGCCAGTTTTACAATGCTGAAAAAGATACATTAAACACGAGCAACCTACGTGGGGGTGGAAAAATGGGGTATCTCAAGTACCTTGTGTTCAGGATTGCGAACGCAATCCTCGTGCTGTTGATCGTGACGTTTATTATCTCGGCACTCTTCGTTAAGGTTGCCGAGGAGAGCAATCGCTCCAAGATGTACGAGGAACTGATGCAGTGGGAAAGGACAGAGGGTGCTAAAATCAAGCAGAGCCAGGGCATGGAGGCCTTTGAACAGGCTAAGGCTGCGAAGAAGGCCGCCCTTGAGGAGAAGTATGAACTGAACATCCCCTACTGGCAGAAGGTGTATAAAAAGGCAATACGTACGTTGAAACTGAACTTTGGAACGACGAGCATGCCAATCTTCGGTACCAACAGCGTCGCTGACATCATTAAGGTTGCGGTTCCGAGAAGCATACTGCTTTTCACGACCGCCACGATAATCGTTATCATCTTGGGTATTTTCCTTGGAGTCAGGGCGGCGAGACATGCCGGTAGCGTTTTTGACAGGGCTCTCTCAATATTCGCCCTCCTCACCTACAGCCTGCCGATGTGGTGGACCGGAATGATGTTCCTGCTTATATTCGCCTTCAAGCTCGGCTGGTTCCCGCTGAGCTCGATGTTCGACCCGCAGCTCACCGGTTGGGCGCACGTTAAGGACGTTATCTACAAGCTCACCCTTCCGGTCCTCACCTACGTCTTCGTCGTCTTCGGTGGCTGGGCCTGGACGACTAGGAACATCATGATCGGTACTCTCCAGGAGGACTTCATCATGGCCGCCAGGGCCAAGGGTGTCCCGGAGCACAAGATCATCTACGGTCACGCCCTCCGTGCCGCTGCCCCGCCAATAGTTACCATGATCATCTTCGCCCTCTTGGGTTCGCTCGGAGGTGCAATCATCAGTGAGCTAGTCTTCAACTATCCTGGAATGGGCAGGCTCTACTGGGTCGCCCTCCAGCAGAACGAGACCAACCTCCTCATAGGACTCACGTACTTCTCCACAGTACTCTACCTTGCGGGAGTTGTCCTAGCGGACATGATATACGGATTCCTCGACCCGCGTGTTAAGGTCGGTGCTTCCGCCAAGATGTGAGGTGATTCACGATGAGATGGGTCGACATCAAAGAAGGGTTTAAGGAGTTCCTTGAAGAGTTTAAGAGAGAGAAGACCGGCATAGCCGGTGTCATTCTCCTCATCCTCCTCGTCTTAGTTGCACTTACTGCTCCGTACACCACGATGCCGGACCTCCCCGATAAGTGGAGGAGCTCCGCCTACTGGGAGGACAACCCTAAGAACGTTCCCCCAACGTGGTACAACATGTTCACCTCCCAGAAGCTCGTCTCCCAGCAGGTCTACTACGTGGACAACCTCAAAATAAGCCATCCATCAGATACTGACACCGTCATCGAGGCGGATTATACCTTCCCGGAGGGTTACTACTATGGGCCCCAGGGCATAATCATTAAGGGGATTAACGTAACGCTGAACGCGCCGTCCCAGGCCCCGACCATGGATATCTACCTCCTGAGGCCCGATGGAAAAAAGATCCCGCTCCTCAAGAACAAGCAGCTCAGCTCAAGCACCACAATCTCCATTGGAAGGGACAGCACAATCTCGACCAATGTCTACATCTGGATGGTGAACGTCACCGAGGGAAGGGAGATAACGCCCTTCGAGGTTCCCCTGGAGACCATACTCATCAGCGATATGGTCGCGCCGATGTTTGCCAAGGTCGAGCCGGGAATGGATACTGAGAAGATCATAGAGAACCCCGAGCCCCTCTGGGGCAACTACAAGCTCATACTCGAGGTTAAGAACCCCGCTCCCAAGTACAACCAGGTAGACTACAACAACATAAAGATGACCTTCCTTGGAAGGAGCTACGGGACCATGGGTACCGACTACCTCGGGAGGGATCTCTGGGCAGGAATCATCTGGGGAAGCAGGGTCTCCCTCACCATAGGCATACTTGTCTCCATCTTCAGCACGGTGATCGGTCTCGTCTACGGAGTCACCAGTGCCTACCTCGGAGGAAATGTCGACGAGTTCATGATGCGTATCAACGAGATATTCGCCTCAATACCGAGCCTTCCGATACTCATCCTCATAGGCGCAACCCTCGGACACGTCACCCTGTGGTTCATAGTGGTGCTGTTGGTCATCTTCGGATGGATGGGAACAGCTAGGATTGCGAGAAGTATGGCCCTCCAGATCAAGGAGCAGACGTACATCGAGGCCGCTAGGGCCCTTGGTGCGGGCAATGGGAGGATAATCTTCAAGCACATCCTCCCGCAGCTACTGCCGTATGCCTTCGCAGTCATAGCCCTCAGCGTTCCGGGTGCGGTTATCTCCGAGGCCTCCCTGAGCTTCCTCGGTATCGGTGACCCAAGTGCCGTCACCTGGGGCCAGATACTTCATGCAGCACAGGCGCAGTCAGCGACGACCAAGGGCTACTGGTGGTGGGTCCTCCCGCCCGGGCTTGGTATAGCCGTCGTTGGCCTTACCTTCGTCCTTATCGGTACGGCCCTCGATAAGATACTCAACCCGAGGCTCAGGAGGCTGTGAGGTGGTACCAATGGTCAAGAACGTACTCGAAGTTAAAGACCTCAAGATGTATTACTTCACCAACAAGGGTGTCGTCAAGGCCGTCGACAACATCACCTTCAACCTCAAGAAGGGTGAAGTGTTGGGACTTGCCGGAGAGAGCGGATGCGGCAAGTCCTCCCTTGGTTTTACCCTTATGGGCATGCCGACCCCGCCTGGCAAGATAGTCAGTGGAAGCATCAAGATCGATGGAAGGGAGATAGTCGGCCTCCCCGAGGACGTCCTCAGGAAGGAGGTTCGCTGGCAGAAGATTTCGATGATATTCCAGGGTGCTATGAACGCCCTCAACCCGGTTTACACCGTCGGCTACCAGATGACTGAACCTCTCATGCTCCACAAGGGAATGAGCAAGGAGGAGGCCATTGACAGGGCCCAGAAGTACCTCGAGCTCGTCGGTCTCGATCCGGAGATAGTCTACCGCTACCCGCACGAGCTTTCGGGTGGTATGAAGCAGCGTGTCATCATAGCGACCGCGCTCCTCCTTGAGCCGGACGTCGTCATAGCCGACGAGCCCACCACTGCCCTTGACGTCGTTGTCCAAGCCCAGATCATCAACCTCCTCAAGAAGCTCAAGAAGGAGCTCGGCCTGTCGATGATATTCATCACCCACGACCTCAGCATCCTGGCCGAGATCAGCGACCGCGTTGCCATCATGTACGCAGGTAAGATAGTCGAGATAGGCGACAGCGAGAAGATCTACTACGAGCCGGCCCACCCGTACACCCAGAAGCTCCTCTCTGCCATACCGAGGCTCCACGAGGACATCGAGAGGCTCGAGTTCATCCCGGGACAGCCGCCCAACCTCATCAACCCGCCGAAGGGATGCCGCTTCAACCCGAGGTGCCCGTACGTCATGCAGGTTTGTAAGGAGCAGGAACCCGAGCTGAAGGAAGTTGATAAGGACCACTACGCCGCATGCTGGCTGCTGTGAGGTGTGAGAAATGGCCGAGCCAATACTTAAAGTTGAGAACCTTAAGAAGTACTTCCCGATCAAGAGGGGCTTCATCGACACCATCAAGGGCGCTCCCCAGAAGAAGGTCCACGCGGTTGACGGCATCAGCTTCGAGATATACAAGCAGCAGGTCTTCGCCCTCGTCGGTGAGAGCGGCTGTGGTAAGTCCACCACAGGAAAGCTCATCGTCAAGCTCCTCGAGCCGACAGACGGTAAGATATACCTCGAGGGTAAGGACGTCACCTACATCAAGACCAAGGAGGAGATACTCGACTACCGCAGGCACGTGCAGATGATATTCCAGGACCCGTTCAGTTCGATGAACCCGAGGTTCAGGATATTCGACATCCTCGAGGAGCCCCTCCTCATCCACGGCATCGGTGAGACCAAGGCCGAGCGCGAGGAGCTCATCTACAAGGCCCTCGAGATGGTCAAGATAACCCCGCCGGAGGACTACGTCGGCAGGTTCCCGCACATGCTCTCCGGTGGTCAGAGGCAGCGTGTCGCTATAGCCAGGGCCCTCATCCTCAACCCGACCTTCATCGTCGCCGACGAGCCGGTGTCGATGCTCGACGTGTCAATCCGTGCCGAGATCCTCGAGCTGATGAAGGAGCTCAAGGAGAAGATGGGCGTCACCTACCTCTACATCACCCACGACATGTCCACCGCGAGGTACTTCGCCGACTGGATGGCGGTCATGTACCTCGGAAGGATAGTCGAGATGGGCCCGGTCGAGAAGGTCATCGACAACCCGCTCCACCCGTACACCAGGGCACTGCTCGCGGCCGTTCCGGAGCCCAAGCCGGAGCGCAGGAACGTCATCAAGGAGCTCCCGATCAAGGGTGAGGTTCCCAACGCCGTCGACATACCGCCCGGATGCCGCTTCCACCCGAGGTGCATCTACGCCCAGAAGGGACTCTGCGACGCCAAGCACCCGCAGCTCGTCGAGTACGAGCACAACCACTTCGCCGAGTGCCACCTCGTCGGCAAGTACTGACCTCTCTTTTCTTTCTCCGTTTGGGTGATGGCAATGGGAACACTCCGGGATGCCATGAGCTACCCCCTACTGAGGGCGGGCATAATAATGCTCTTTTTGGCCCTGCTCATATCCGCGGCGGGCTTCTACCGTGTTGACAAGTCCTATTCCTCCTCCGGGACCCTCGGAGAGGGAATGAACTACATCGGAGATGACAAATTCGAGATGGAGTACCTGTACCACAACAGGACGCTAACCCTCTCCTCTACCAACGCGACTTTTTCCCTCCTCCAGGGAAGCGAGATGTACAACTACACTCTCATCAACGATTCCGTGACCCTTCATCCCGAGATGCGCCCCGTGATATACGTTTTTAATGGTGAGGTAAACTACACCTACGATGCCACGGCCATCGACTACCCCTACGCCATGTACTCGGTGGGGGCTTTTGTCCTGATGCTGGTCGGCATCGTGATGTCTTTCCTGGGATACACCCAGCTCCTCAGGGACGTTAAGGAGGGTAAGAAATGAGGGAGCTCGATTACGGTGCCGCCGTTGAGAGGATAACCTCGTTCATCCGTGAGAAGGTCAGCGAGGCGGGTGCGGATGGCGTCGTCGTCGGAATAAGCGGGGGAATAGACAGCGCCACCGTTGCATACCTCGCCGCGAGGGCCCTCGGGAAGGAGAAGGTTCTGGGCCTGATAATGCCCTACTACGAGAACCGCGACCTCGACGACGCCAGGCTCGTCTGCGAGAGCCTCGGGATTGACTGTAAGGTGGTCAACATAAAGCCCATTGTGGACGAGTTCGAGAGGGCAGTTGGGGGACTCGACACCAGGAGCAGGGGGAACGTCATGTCCAGGACGAGGATGGTTCTGCTGTATGCCCACGCCAACGCGAGGAACTACCTTGTCCTCGGAACCAGCAACAGGAGCGAGTTCCTCACCGGCTACTTCACGAAATGGGGCGACGGTGCCAGCGACTACGCTCCGCTGATAAACCTCTACAAGACCGAGGTCTGGGAGATCGCGAAGCTCCTCGGGGTCCCGGAGAGGATAATCGAGAAGAAGCCCTCCGCCGGCCTCTGGGAGGGGCAGACCGACGAGGACGAGCTCGGGATAAGCTACCGCCTGCTCGACGAGATACTCTGGCGCATGGTTGACCTTGGAATGGAGAAGGATGAAATAGCGAGGGAGCTTGGAATAAGCGCCGAGAGGGTCGAGTACGTCGAGGGACTCGTGAAATCCAGCGAGCACAAGAGGCGCCTCCCACTCGGGCCCGTTTTCTGAGGTGAGCGCATGAAGCGAGGATACCTTCTCGTTTTTCTAGCCGCGAGTATGTGGGGAACCCTTGGGGTATTCGCGAAGTACCTCGACGGCTTCGGGCTGAGCACGTTCACCATGGTCTTCTACCGCGTTCTCTTCGCGGTTCTCCTCCTGACGGCCTACCTCAAGTTCAGGGGCATCACCTTCTCACTGGACCGCTCCAGGCTCAAGTTCTATGCCCTCTACGGCTTCTTCAGCATATTCCTGTTTTACACCCTCTACTTCTACACCGTGACGATATCATCTGTTTCCTTCGCCGTTTTGCTCCTCTACACTGCTCCCGTTTACTCGATAATCTTGGGGAGGGTTGTGTTCAAGGAGAAGCTCACCCCCGAGAAGCTCCTGGCGCTCTTCCTCGTCATGGTGGGTGTGGTTCTCGTCAACGGTGCCGGGAACGACTTCTCCACCAAGGCACTCGTCTTTGGCCTGCTGACGGGCCTTACCTACGCCCTCTACGGCGTCCTCGCGAAGTTCGCTGTCAGGGAGGAGGAGCCGGAGAAAGCCCTCTTCTACACCCTCCTCTTCGGCCTGTTTTTCCTGCTCCCCTTCACGGACTTCAGCGTTCCCGCGGGGGCCGTTCCGTATCTCTTCGCCCTGGCGTTTTTCCCGACGTTCCTCGGATACATCCTTTACAACCACGCGCTGAAGGAAATAGAGGTGAGCAGGGCGAGCATAATAGCCACCGTTGAGCCGGTCGTCGCGATAGTCCTGGCGTTTCTCCTGTTCGGGGAGACCCTGAGCGCCAAACAGCTGGCCGGCGCGGTCCTCATAATAGGGGGCTCGGTTATTGTGCACGCCGGTGAGAAAGAAAAACCCGAGGAGGCCCATTAGACGTGGAAGTACCTCTCCAGCTCCCACTCGGTTACCTTTTTCGTGTTCTCGGGCAAACCCCGGGATTCAAGGTACTCCAAGTAGGCCTCCCACTCCCCCTCCTTGTACTCGATGAAGTTCCTGTGGGCTCCACCGAGGGCGGCTCTGACGACCTTGTCCCTCTTCAGCTCCTCAAGGGCTTCCCCGAGGTTCCCAGGCAGGGTTTCGATGCCCGCTTTGTCCCTTTCCCCTTCGCTCATCTCGTAGACGTTGGTCTCGACGTACGCGTCCGGTTCCAGCTTCCTCTTTATCCCGTCGAAGCCGGCCAGAAGGACGGCCGCGAAGGCCAGGTAGGGGTTCGCGCTTGGGTCGGGGCAGCGGTACTCTATGCGCGCCCCGTTCCCTGTGAATGCAGGAACCCTTATCAGCGCGCTCCTGTTCCTGTAGCCCCAGCTGATGTAAACCGGCGCCTCGTAACCGGGAACGAGACGCTTGTAGCTGTTCACCGTGGGGTTGGTTATTGCCGCGAGGGCCTTTGCATGGGCGAGTAGGCCACCGAGGAAGTGGAGTGCAGTCTCGCTCAGACCCCCTTCGCCGGTGAAGGCGTTCTCTCCGTCCTTCCACAGGCTTATGTGAAGGTGCATGCCGTTTCCGGGAAAGCCGTAGAGGGGCTTCGGCATGAAGGTCGCGTGTAAACCGTGCATCTCGGCGACGGCCCTGACCACGTACTTGAAGCTGACTATGTTGTCCGCGGTTCTGAGCGCTTCACCGTAGCGGAAGTTTATCTCGTGCTGGGCTTTCCCAACCTCGTGGTGGAGAACCTCCGGCTTCAGCCCGAGGTAGGGCATGTAGAGGGCTATCTCCCTCCTCACGTCTCTTGCCCTGTCGAGCGTAACCAGGTCGAAGTAGCCCCCTGAATCGGGAAGCTGAAGCTCCCAGGTTCCGTTTTTCTTGAGGAGGTAGAACTCTGGCTCTGGCCCTACGTACGCCCTGAAGCCCTCCCCCTCGAGCCTCTCGAGAGCCTCCCTGAGCACGCCCCTGGGATCCACCCCGTAGGGCTTTCCGTCCTTGTACACGTACCCGTAGACCCTCGCTATCCCCTCCCAGGGGACCTCGGCGTAAGTGCCGGGGTCCGCCTTGAACACCAGGTCGCTGTCCTCTATTCCCTGGAAGCCCGGTATGGATGAGCCGTCGAAGGCTATGCCCTCTTCAACGGCCTCCTCGTACCTCTCGATGGGTATCTCCATGCCCTTTGGAACCCCGTTGATGTCGACGAAAATCAGCTGGAGGAACCTCGGCTTCGGGCTGGCGGTTCCTTCCATTGCGACGGCTTTTAGTTCGTTCACATTTATCACCTTAAATTGATTGAACGTTCAGTTTTACGACTAATTTTTGAACGAATAGCTTGATAAAAGCCTTTCTGATAAAATTTTGTCGTTGTGACAATGGGGAACCGGCGCCTTTGGGGGATAGACAAACTCCTGTTGAAAAAAATGTCGAAACTTTCTTTCTTCGACATTTTAATGTTAAACAAAGCTTTTTGTGCTCGAACCGTAGGCATCAACATGCCAACCGCGGAGGACATTCTGAACAGGGAAGTGGCTAGGGTTAACCTTCACCTTCCGGCCTTCCGTCCAACGCTCTCCAGCCTGTTGGAGGAAGACGAGCCGAAGGTCAGGCTCCGTGACGGGAGCTACCACTACTTCAAGCGCTCCGAGCTTGAATATCTGGCGAGCCTCCTCGATGAGGGTGAGGCCGAGCGCCTCAAGGTTCCCATAGTCCTCGAGATAAGCACCGTTTACAGGGGCCACTTCAGGGTTCGTGGAAGGGTTGAGGTCAAGGTCATCGATAAAATCCTCGGAACCTACGACATCCTTGAGGAGAAGGGCGAGGGGCTGTATCCGAGGTACCTCCTCCCGAAGATAAGGAGGGCCCTCCCGACGACGACAACCTACGCGTTCATAGCGGAGTGATGCCTATGGACGAGGAAACCAAGGTGCTGAAGGACTACCTGATTTTCACCGTCCCCCACGTAACGGTTCTGGCCGGTGCGGTCCTGGGGGTTCTCATGATAGCCGGAGTGCCCGTGAACGTGGCTTTGGGAATCTTCGCGATCCTCTACGGGCTCATGCTCACCATCCTCGGGCTGGTAATCCGGCCCCACGTTTCCGGCAACGTCCTCTACCGGCTCTCCATGGCATTCTTCGTTGGCCTGGTGATGGTTGGGGTCCTAATACTGTTCTATGGAGGGTAGGGTTTATATTGAAAAAAGTACAATTAGCGGTGGTGGGAAGAATGCGGAAAGCGGTGATGGTTTTTATCCTGCTACTGCTGGTCATCTCGGTGCTCCCGCGGGCTTTGGGCCAGTTTGGCCAGCTGGAAACGAGTGATGAAATAACGGTTCTGCGCGGTGATTACAGCTCCGGAACCGTGTGGCTCACGAACGGTGGGGGCTTCACGTACAAGGTCGTGAGCTACCAGCGCTTCTGGGTTGAGGACTCCGAGGGAAACGAGGTTCCGGGCTTCGAGTTCAACATCTCCCCCCACGTCTTCACGGATTGGAAGCCTAAGGGAAGGTATTCGTTCTCCTACAACATCACCTGCCCCTCGAACGTGTCCGGCGGAACGTACACGCTCTACATGAGGTTTCTGGCCTTCACACCCGACGGTTCGATGTACATTCTCTTTGCGAGGATTCCCGTTCACGTCATAGCCGAGCCCCTGGAGTTCGGGGTTGCTGAGGCCTACGTCCAGAACAGGCCCGGCTCCTCCTACGCCCTCAACGGGGAAAAGATCGTCGTCTTCTCCCACGTTTCCAACATAGGCCACAGGAACGTCTCCGCAGTGGGGAGCGTCTCCTTCGTAATGGACGGGAAGGCCTATTTCTCCGAGGAAAGGAACCTCACCCTGGTTCCCGGCGATAATCTCGTCAGGTTTGAGATACCCGTGGGATACGACCTCCCCGAGGGTTCTTACCGGGTGAACTACAGGATTCGGTATTCGGGCGGAGAGTACACTTACTCCAAGGATTTCCAGGTCAAGTTCGGGGTAACGCTCGTCGGCGTGTCCCTAAAGTCCGACGAGGTTGGTATCAACGAGGAGAACACCGCCTACCTGACCCTCCTTTCCGAGAGGGTAATTGACCTGAACCTGACCGTTGAGGCCTACAGGGAAGGAGAGATTGTTTCGAGAAGCACCGAGCCGGTGAGGGTCGTCGGAGGAACGACCGTCCTCGAGGTCTCCCTCCCCACGAACGTCTCGGGAAGCATCACCGCCCTCCTGAAGCTGACCTACGGGGAGAGGGTGGTCGGGGAGGGCAACGTGACGTACACTGTTTCGGCACCCCCCGTTCTAAAGAACGTATCGTACGAGAGAACCGCTGAGAACGAGGTCATGTTCACGCTG
>JAMOTW010000170.1 GCA_027062125.1 Thermococcus sp. | reverse complement strand
ATTCAACCCCAGACTGAGGAGGGAGTGAGATGGCACTGCTCAGCGTTGAGAACCTCAAAATCTACTACAACACGCCCGTCGGACAGGTGAAGGCAGTCGACGGCGTCAGCTTCAAGGTTGAGGAGGGGGAGGTCTTTGGAATAGCGGGAGAGAGCGGCTGTGGGAAGTCCACACTCGTCCACTCCCTCATCCTGCGGAAGCCCCCGATGTTCCACGCAGGCGGAAAGGCCCTATTCAAAGGGAAGGATTTGATGAAGCTTAGCGAGGAGGAGGCGAGGAGGATACGCTACACCGAGCTCTCGATAATCCCGCAGTACGCGATGAACGCTCTGAACCCCACCAAGAAAATCAAGGATATCGTGTGGGACCTGGCGAGGGAGCACGGCTACGACGACAGGAACGAGGTTGAGAAGCTCCTCCGCGAGAGGCTGGGGATGGTCAAGCTCTCCCCGAAGGTTGCGGACATGTATCCCGTCGAACTCAGCGGTGGAATGAGGCAGCGCGCCACGATGGTGGTCTCCACACTCCTCAACCCCGACCTGCTCATAGCGGACGAGGTAACCTCAGCCCTCGACGTGACCACCCAGAGGGTTGTGATAGAGCTCCTCCACCACTTCATGGAGGAGGACATTGTAAGGTCGATAATCTTCGTCACCCACGATTTAGCTCTGCTCGACAAGATCGCCGACAGGTTCATGGTTATGTACGCGGGAAAGATGGTCGAGATTGGTCCAACGGAGGAACTGATAAACGAGCCGGCCCACCCGTACACGAGCATGCTCGTGGAGTCCCTGCCCAAGATAGGAGTCCGCTATAAGGAGACCAAGCTCAAGGGGATTCCCGGCTACCCCATCAGCCTCCTCAACCCGCCGAAGGGATGCCGCTTCTACACGCGCTGTCCCTACGTGATGGACGTCTGCCGGAGAGTCGAGCCGAAGCCGGTCACCATCAAGGACGGCCACCTGGTTGCATGCCACCTCCTCGGGGGTGAGGGAAGTGAGTGAACTCCTCAAAGTCGAGAACCTCACCAAAGTGTTCACGTCCGGGCTCATCGGAGGTTACGAAATAAGGGCCGTTGACGACGTCAGCTTCTCCATCGGAAAGGGGGAGATAGTTTCCCTCGTTGGCGAGAGCGGGAGCGGCAAGACCACCGTCGGAAAGCTCATCCTCCGCCTGCTGAACCCGACCTCCGGCAGAATACTCTTCGAGGGGGAGGACATAACCGGGTTCAACAAGAAGAGGCTCAAGACCGAGTACTACCGCAAGGTTCAGGCGGTCTTCCAGGACCCCTTCGCGAGCTTCAACCCGCTCCACGAGATAGACAGGGCCTTCGACTTAATCTTCCGCACGTTCTTCCCCGAGACGAGCAGGGGAGAGCGCGACGAGATGATTGACAAGGCCCTCGAGAGCGTTGGCCTCAACCCGGATGAAGTGAGGGGCAAGTTCCCGCACCAGCTCAGCGGCGGCCAGCTCCAGAGGATTCTGATAGCGAGGTCGCTCCTGGTCAGGCCCAAGCTCCTCATAGCGGACGAGGCCGTGTCAATGCTCGACGCGAGCACGAGGATCGACATACTCAACCTCCTCGGCGACTTCAGGGACAAGTACGGTACCTCGGTGCTCTTCGTCACCCATGATCTGGCTTTGGGCTACTACATAAGCGACTCGACGATAATCATGTACCGCGGAACGATCGTGGAGATGGGCGACACAGAGAGGGTCTTCCACAACCCACTCCACCCCTACACGAAGATGCTCCTCGAGAGCGTTCCGGATGTCAACGTGAAGTGGGAGTTCAGGGGGATCGAACCCGAAACCGAGGAGGGGGCAGTTTACTCAATCGAGGGCTGCCGCTATGCGCCGAGATGTCCGCTGGCGAGTGAGGTCTGCTGGAAGAGGAGGCCCGAGCTGGTTGAGGCTGAGAAGAACCACTGGGTTGCCTGTCATCTTTACGGGGGTGAGTGAATGCACGCAACGCTGAGGGAGATCAGACGGACCCCTGAGGGGATAATAAAGGCACAGAAGGCCTTTGAGGACTTCATAGCCAATCACGACTTCCTGTTACCGAGAGAAGTGGTTTATACTGGTTGCGGCAGTTCCCACTTCCTGTCGCAGCCGCTGGCCATGGCAACCACCCGCCTTGGGGGCAGGGGAGTGGCCCTCCCCTGCTCCGAACTTCTGTACGCTAAAGAGAACTACCCGATTGGGAAGCCAGAGCTCCTCGTTGCAATCTCACGCTCCGGAGAAACCACCGAGGCGATAAGGGCGCTCGAAAGTCTCGACGTCCCGAAGTTTGGAATAACCGCCTACGAGAGCACGCTCTCGAGGAAGGCGGACTATTCGCTCATCGTTCCGGCCCACGAGGAGAGCGTCGTCATGACCCACTCCTTCCCGGCGTTCTACTTCGCCTACCTCCAGCTCCTCCTCCACTCCTTCGGGAAGGAAACCCACGACGCTGGGCTGGTCTCAGAGCTGACCGGGGAGGTTCTGAAGAGCGAAGGTTACATCAGGGAGCTCGTTGACGGCTTCGACTTCAGGAACGTCATCTTCCTCGGCTCTGGAATCTTATATCCCGTCGCCCTGGAAGCGATGCTCAAGATGAAGGAAATGGCCCTCTTCTGGAGCGAGGCCTACCCGACCTTCGAGGTGAGGCACGGCTTTAAGTCCATCGCCGACAAGGGGACTCTCGTCGTTCTGCTTGTGGAGAGGCCCTTCGACTGGCATGAGAAGCTCACGAAGGAGTTCCAGAGTCAGGGGGCAAAGGTTCTGACCGTTGGCAGGAAAGACACCGGGGCGGACTACTTCATCGAAGTTCCGGAGCTGGCCCCGCCAGGAAACCTCGTCCTCTACACATCGGTCATCCAGTTACTGGCGTACTACAAGGCCGTGGAGAGGGGCCTGAACCCCGACAGCCCAAGGTTCCTGAGCAAGGTGGTGAAGTGGTGATGGCGATGATAGAGCACGACGGCAGGGCCTACACCATCGACGGCATGAGGACGGTAATCTACGGCGGAACGCTCCAGTTCTTCCGCGTTCCTAAAAGACACTGGAGGGACAGGCTGAAGAGGATGAAGGAACACGGCCTGAACACCGTCGATACCTACGTCGCCTGGAACTGGCACGAGCCGGAGCGGGGAACCTTTGATTTCACCGGCGAGACGGTTCCGGAGAGGGATTTGGTAGGCTTCCTTGAACTGGCCCAGGAGCTCGGGCTGAACGTCATAATAAGGCCCGGTCCCTACATCTGCGGCGAGTGGAAGAACGGGGGCATTCCCGACTGGCTGATAGGAGGACATCCAGAGATACTCGCGAAGGGTCCCAATGGACCTCTCCCCGGGGACATTTACTACCCGCCGATAACCTACCTCCACCCAACCTACCTCGAGGCCGTGGATAGGTGGTACGAGGCGGTTCTCCCGATAATCAGGGACTACCTGCACACCAACGGCGGACCGATAATCAGCGTCTCCATTGACGACGAGCCCTCATACTGGGAGACCATCTTCCAGCCCTTCCTGACGGACTACAACGAGGTCATAGTAAAGCAGGGCGGCCTCTGGGAGGAGTTCCTGAGGGAGAACCATTCCCTCGATGAACTGGAGGAGAGGTACGGCTCGGAGTTCTCCGACTACTCCGAGATAAAACCCCCGAGGAGCGAGGGGGAGCCTTTACCAAAGATACTCGACTGGCACCACTTCAAGATATGGATGACCAACCGCTACGTCGAGCACCTCTACAGCAAAATGAAGCGCTACATCGACGTCCCGATAAGCATACTGGACCCCTACCTCCTCCAGCTGGCGTGGAGACACTTCTACCGCTATGTTAAGGAGAGGAACCTCGACATACACCTCTGGACCGAGTTCTGGTACTCCTTCTACCGCTCCTTCGACTTCAAGGAGGACAGACTCGGCCACGTCTACTTCAAGATTGGAATCTACAACTTCTACCGGAAGAGGCTTGGCACCCCCGCGCTGAGCATTGAGACCCAGGCTTCCCTTGCCCACACCATCGAGCCGGACGAGGCGGAGCTCCTCTACTCCCTCCTCCCGGCGCTCGGAATCCCCAACATCAACTACTACCTCTACGCGGGTGGGGAGAATCCGAAGGGCTACG
>JAMOTW010000169.1 GCA_027062125.1 Thermococcus sp. | reverse complement strand
AGTCCTCCGCTATGTCGGCTATCGCCTTCACGGTCTTCTTCTTGAGAACAGCTCCGGTGGGGTTGTTGGGGTAGTTAATGACGAGCATTCTCGTTCTCTTGGTTATTGCCTCGACCAGCTCGTCCGGGTCAATCTGGAACTCGTTCTCCTCGCGGAGTGGGATTCTGATTATCCCTGCCTCGGCTATCTTGGCATCTTCGACGTAGCAAACGAAGGCAGGGTCGGGGATTATGACGTCATCGTCCTGCTCAAGAAGGGTCTGGAAGGCGAGGTAAGTGGCTTCGTAAGCGCCAGCGGTGACGATTATGTCATCGGGGGAAACGTCCACCTTGTAGTGGGTCTTGTAGTACTCCGCTATGGCCTCGCGGAACTCTGGGATGCCCGCGTTGGGCGTGTAGTGAGTGTAACCTTCATCTATGGCCCTCTTGGCGGCCTCCTTTATCACCTCTGGGGTGTCAAAATCTGGCTCGCCTATCCCGAGGGAGATAACGTTCTCCATCTTCTTCGCCTTTTCGAAGAGCTCCCTTATCTTCGAGCGCTGGATGAGGTTTATTCTGCCTGCGAGGAAGTACTTGCGTTTCTTATATTTCATGAGGGCACCACCTCAAGCAGTCCGAGGATGATGAAGGGATTTTATAAACCTATCCACCCTGAAGCACAAAAATAGCCATTTGGTATCTACAAAACTTCGACGAGGGCGGCCTTTTCAAAAAAAGTTTTCAGTTTTTCCTTCTCACAATCGTCCACGGGGAGCTCCTCAAGGTCGAGCTCCAGGAGGAGTTCCCTGGTGCGTTTCTCGCTTCCAAAGACCACGAGGTAGTTCTCGCCGTCTCTAACCCCGCGCTCGGCTATCGCGTCCTTTATCTGAAGCCTCCCGGAGAGTCTGAGCAGCAGTTCTCCCCCAAGGGTCCTCGCCCTGTTGGTTCCCCTCTCGAATGAGCGTAGCGCCAGAAGGGCCGCGAAGGCAACCTCCTCCCAGCACTCCCCTTGGACCAGCTGAAAGTCCCCTTTTATCCTTGGTATAAGTTCGTCTGCGTTTTTCACGAACACCTTTGCCACGTGGAGGTTCGGCGTTACCGCTCTCATCTCGCCACCCAGAAAGCGGTGGAATTTTTGACGTTAAAACCCTTTCCCCGCCCTTAGATGGATCGAATTTTTGAATTTTTTGCATATTCAAATTTTTCCAAAAAATTTTTGAAAATCATAATATATCAATAATATTAAGCAAGCGCAAAGTATTTAACTAATTAAATCACTATCTATTTCAGCGGCTTGCTGAACTGGGTGGTGCAGGAATGGCCAAGATGCGTATCATCAGTGTACAGCTCCCCCAGGGGCTTCTCAACGCCATGGACCAGCTCGTTAGGAAGGGCGTTTACCCCAACAGGAGCGAGATAATCAGGGAGGCAATACGCGAGCTTTTGAAGAAGGAGCTCTATCAGCTTGAGACAGAAGAGCGCTCGACGCCTGACTATATCCTGAAATAAGCCGCTGAAATCAACGTTCAAATCAAAGTCATGTAGAGTCCAATTCGATTGAGGGGGTTGGGGCAGATGGTATTTAAACTCTTGGAACAGGCCGGAATTAAACTCGATCTGGACGACGAGCCCAGGACAGCGCAGGTTGAGGGGTTCCCGGATGGAGACCTTGAAGACCTCATAAGAATCGTCATAGTTGGTGTTGGCGGTTCTGGAAACAATACCATAACCAGGCTCTTTGAGCTTGGCGTTCAGGGTGCCGAGCTTATAGCCATGAACACTGATGCTCAGCACCTCGCCAGGACGAAGGCGCACAAGAAACTCCTTCTCGGAAAGGAGATAACGCAGGGCAAGGGTTCGGGTGGAAACCCTGAGGTGGGTTACCGCGCCGCCGAGGCGAGCGCCCATGAGATTGCCGAAACCATCGGTGACGCCGATCTGGTCTTCATCACTGCTGGTATGGGCAACGGTACCGGTACGGGCGCTGCTCCAGTTGTTGCCAAGGTCATAAAGGAGCGTGCCAGGCACAACGGAAGGTTTAGGGAACCGCTCGTCGTCAGCGTTGTAACGTACCCGTTCAAGAACGAGGGCAAGATAAGGATTGAGAAGGCCAAGGCTGGAATAAAGGCCCTCATGTACTACTCCGACACCGTTATCATAATCGAGAATGACAAACTCCTCAAGCTCGTTCCCAAGCTTCCAATAAACGCCGCCTTCCGCTTCGCCGACGAGATAATAGCCAGGATGGTCAAGGGCATCACCGAGACAATAAAGCTTCCCTCTATGGTGAACATCGACTTCGCCGACGTCTACAGCGTCATGCACAACGGCGGTGCCGCTCTGATAGGAATCGGCGAGAGTGACTCAAGCAACAGAGCTGTCGATGCGGTCAAGAACGCCCTTGAGAACAAGATGCTAGAGGTCGAGTACGGCAGCGGCGACAGGGCTCTGGTTCACTTCACCGTGGGGCCCGACGTGAGCCTCGGCGAGATAAACGACGCCATGAACATCGTCTACGAGAAGCTCGGCGAGAAGAGCGAAATCAAGTGGGGTGCCAGGATAGACGAGGACATGGGCAAAGTCGTCCGTGCCATGGTCATCATGACCGGCGTTAAAAGCCCGCACATCCTTGGTGGAGAGCACGCGCTTCAGGTCGGCTCCTCGATGAGGGACAACATAATAACCACCGAGCCTGTCAAACCGTTCAAGTCGAAGGAGGGCGACTTCGACAGGATATTCAACACGATATCGGGCAGGCCCGAGAAGAAGGGCAAGGAGCTCCCGCCCTACGCTAAGAGGGTTCTGGACGACTTCCTCGACATAGCCTGACCCTTCCTTTACCCATTTAAGTCAGGTGATTCTATGGCAGTGGTGATTAGTGTGGCCAATCAGAAGGGTGGTGTTGGAAAGACCACCCTGACAATGAACCTCGCCTACGCGCTCGCTGAGATGGGCAGGAAGGTTCTCCTGGTGGACATAGACCCGCAGTTCAACTTGACCTTTGGGCTCATAGGCATGAACGTCCTCCAGCACGGCGACAGCAACGTCGGAACGCTGATGACGAGGGAAAGCGACATCGAGGAGACGATAGTGGAGGTCAGGGACAACATCCACCTCATACCGAGCCACCTCAACCTCTCGGCGAAGGAGATAGAGATAATCAACACCTACAACCGCGAGAGAAGGCTTGAGAAGGCCCTCACCCCGATCCTGCCGGACTACGACTACGTCTTCATCGACAACCCGCCGAGCATGGGCATCTTCCTGGTCAACTCGCTGACCGCTTCCGACTACGTTCTCATCCCGCTGGAGCTCAGCTACTTCGGCGTCATCGGAATGCAGCTCATGTTCAACCTGATGCGCATGATACGCGAAGAAACTAACGAGAACCTCAAGCTCCTCGGACTCGTCCCCAACAAGTTCACCCGCCAGACCAAGGTTCCGAAGATGCGCCTCAAGGAACTGAAGGAGACCTATCCGGACGCGCCGATTCTGACGACGATTCCGAAGGCGATAGCCCTGGAGAAGGCCCAAAGCCAGGGCGTTAGCATATTCGAGTTTGACGGTGACGGCAGGGCCGCTAAGGCCTTCACAAAACTTGCCCGCGAGGTGGTCGAGATTGTCGAAGGATAAAATCCCCAAACTTTTTGAGGGTTCCGTTAACGAGCTCACGAAGCCCTCAAGGCCGAAGAGGGAAGAGAAGCCCCTCAAATCAAAGGATTTGAAGAAAGAGAAGATGCAGAAGACCCTCTACATAAGCAGGGACATGAACAGGAAGCTCATCGAGCTCTACGGGGAGGAAGGCAGGAGGCAGAGTGTTATAGTTGAGGACGCCGTCAACCTCTACTACTACCTCAGGCTCGCCCTCGGCGAGAAGAAGTTCAACGAACTGCTCAGCGCCGTCAAAAGAGAGGACCCTGATTTCCTGAGGGGCTACATGGAGAAGTTCAAACTCTGACGTTAATCCAGATCATAAACTCAGGGCTTGAATAAGGTGCTGAAATAACGCCCCAACTCCCGATGAGTGGGTGTCCCTTGAAATCAGTGCTGAAATCAGCCATCAGTCGCAGTACGTCTCTATTATCCTCTGTATTATTTTGCTCGTCTTCGCGCGGTCGCTCTTGTAGAGGTATGGTATCCTAATAACCTCCGCGTTTATGCCGTGCCTCCTCAGGTCTTCCTTGAG
>JAMOTW010000168.1 GCA_027062125.1 Thermococcus sp. | reverse complement strand
CTCCCGGCTGCTGGAGTTCGCGATTGAGAGGCTCCGCGAGCTCGGCAGGGTGCCCTACGTGATAACCTTCCCCGAGCTTGAGGCTTATTCATATTATATGAAGAAGGGCTTCGTTAAGGTGATAGACTATAAGGAGTTCGTGGTGCTGAAGAAGGTGTAGGCCACCATAACAACCAAAGTAGTGCCAACTGGACAGGTATGTTCCACCAGGATGAGATAAAAAGAAATCAAAAGGGTCAGAAGTTGAAGTTGATGTCCTTCATCAGCTGGTCGTAGAACTCCTCCTTGTATATGTCGGGATAGCGCATTATGTAGTCGTACTGCTTCTTCAGGATGTTGTAGTGGTTGCGCTCCATGTCCGCGAGGATTTCTAGAATAAGCCGCGTGTTCTCGGTGGCGGCGTAGCCGGCCAGCTCGCGGTAGAGCTTCTCGCTGACCAGCTCGGCCTGCATGGAGACCTCGTAAACCTCATCGACGGTGAAGTCCGGCTTCTGAATGAGCTCCGCAAGCCTCTCGGCTATGACCATGAACTCGCCCATTATGTCAATGTTTATCTTCTTGGGCTCCGTCCTCTCCCCCTCGAACTTCTCGGCCATCTTCTCGATTATCTCACGGTGTTTGTCCTCCTCCCGGGCCAGAAACATCAGCTCGTCGCGTATTATGTCGCTGGTGGAGAGAGAAGCGAGCTTCTCGTAGGCTTCCTTGGCCTTATCTTCGCGTTTATGGCAATCTCAAAAACCTCTTTGTCGGTTATCTCCATCAAAAATCACCAATAGCACCTACGTCTGAACAAACATATATTAACCTTTCTGGGTAGAAATGTCCACCGGGCAAGGCTTAAAAACCTCCCTGGAAAGCTCCAACCATGCTCTACCTGGAAATCCTTGGAAACCTTCCGGAGATGGCAAGGGACGAAGTGAAGGCCATGCTGGAGCTGGCCGGCGGAGAGATAGCCGGGCAGGACTACCTGTTCCTGAAGCTCGATGCAGATGAGACTGCCTTCCCCTACCTGGACCGGCTCGGCCTCTCTCACGAATATGGAGAGCTCATCCTGGAGGCCGACTCCATAGAGGAGCTCCTCCGGAAGGCCGAAGAGGTGGACTGGCCGATTAAAGGAACCTTTAAGGTCGACACCGAGACCATGGCCAACTGCCGCTTTAACGTTCTCGACCTGCCCAGGAAGCTCGGCGCGGTTATTCACGCCCAGGGTTTCAGGGTAAACCTCTCGAAGCCGGACACGCTCGTCCGGGTTTACTGCGGCGAGAGGGTTTACGCCGGAATAAGGCTCCGCTTCTTCGACCCCAAGGACTTCGAGGGCAGAAAAGCCCACCACAGGCCGTTTTTCAGGCCGATTTCCCTTCATCCGAGGGTCTCCCGCGCGCTGGTGAACCTCACGAAGGCCACCCGGGAAATCCTCGACCCCATGATGGGCGCCGGCGGAATCCTCATGGAGGCCGGACTGCTCGGCCTGAAGGTCTACGGGGTGGACATAAAGCCCGAGATGGTTGAAGGAGCTGAAATGAACCTCAGGCACTACGGGATAAGGGACTATGAGCTGAAGCTCGGCGATGCGACGAGGCTGGAGGAGCTGTTCGACAAGCGGTTCGAGGCCGTCGCCACTGACCCGCCCTACGGGACCTCCGCGACCCTCGCCGGCAGGGAGCGGGACGAGCTGTACAGGAAGGTGCTGGAGAGCATCTGGGGTGTCCTTGAGGAGGGCGGAAGGCTGGCGATAGCATTCCCGACGAGCTTCGATGGGGAGGCGGAGGCTGAAAAGGTGGGCTTCAAACTGGTAGGAAAGTACTACCAGAGGGTCCATAAAAGCCTGGAGAGGTACTTCTACGTGTTTGAGAAGTGAGAGAGCATCATGGGCTGATTACCAATCCAAAAGGTTTTTATTCTTTCTGCTTATATAGGTAAACATGAGGTGCGGTGTTTTGCTTCTGATATTCCTTCTGTCCCTCCCCACCGTATCGGTATGGAACGCTACCTTCCAGTTTCACCCATCATCCAGCCGGGTTCTCGATGATATCGTGATGAACTACACTTCCGAATGTCCGGCCTGGGTCTTTGGCACCTTTGATGACGGAACGCTTGTGCAGGATTTTGCATTCCCAGTAAACGGCAGTGGAAGCATTGACCTTCAGGATTATTTGTACATAAAGGTCCCTTCGAACTCAACGCTCTATCTGGAATCAAACTGCAAACTAAACGTTACTGTCCAGCCGCGCTATGGAATTTACATGCATCCGCCCGAGATTAGGGCGTTTTCAACGAGGTTCAGGCTTGTCAGGGTCCAGTTTAAGAGGATTAGGACCACCAGCTTTGAAATCAACGTTCCATGGAAGGTAGTGGCCATCTATCTCGAAGGAAGCACCGTGTACGACAACGGAACCTACGTCCCGGGTCTGCCGGTTCGGGTTAAAGTGCTCTGGGAAAACGGGAGCGCCGTTACAAAGGACGCCGAAAAGGGCTGGCCCTCGTGGGTTGACGTTAGCGATGAAAAGCCCTCTGGTGGTGTCATCGTGGAGCTCACCGGGGAGAGGGCGAGATACGTTGATAAGGTCTACGGCTACGCCCTCATCCCCCACAGAGAGGACAGCGAGTGGTGGCTCATCTACAACTACAATGAGGGGTACAGTTTTGGAGATGGAAGACCTTGGAGGGATATTCTTATCAAGGTAGAGTTCCTGTGGAAAGGGGAAGACTTTACGCTGGCCAGTTTCGCCACACAGGACGGAAAGGAGCTAACCCTCCAAGTGGAAGATGGAAGGATCTGTATGGGAGAGTTCCCCACCAAAAAATGCAGTTCCCATCGGCTTCCAAAAGGGGCTTTAAAGCTCACGATAGGCTTTCAGAACGGGTACTTATGGGTACTAGGCGAGGGAAATGAATACCTTGACGTCTACACCGGAGATGAAGCCGCCGCCCTCACGCGATTTCTGTGGGGAATACCGAAAGACGACAGATACAGTGTAGAGATTCATGCAAAGGACAGCTCCTATTGGAAGCCGAAGAAAAGGATGGAAATGGGATTGACTGAGATTCTCAGCGGAAGCGCACTGGTGATATCGTTGCTGGCACTCTATCTAGCAAGGAAGCATTAGTCCTCAAGCCAAATCTCAAGCCTCTGCTTCCCCTTTCCGAGGCTGGAGCGCTTGAGCTTCTTCAAATGCCCTATCTCCTTTATGTCCCTAACGTGAGTCCCGCCGCAGGGAATGACCTCGAAGTCCCTTATCTGGGTGTAGCGGGTCTCCCCTTCCCACCATACCTTCATCTCGCCGCCCTCATCCACCAGGAGGTTGAAGAGCTCGATTATCCTCCCCTTGTACTGGTTGACGTTCTCCGGGTAGACTATGTCGTAGCGGCCCTTCTCGGCGCTCATTCCGCTCCCGTAGAGCTCCCACTCGCCGGGGAGAACCTCGTTCAGCACGTGCTCCAGGAGGTGCATCGCGCTGTGAATTCTCATGAGCTTGTAGCGGTAGTCCCAGTCGATTTTAAGCTCAACCTCGTCGCCGGGCTTGAACTTCTCCGGCTCCGCAACGACGTGCCAGACGTTTCCTCCCTCGTCCTTGTAGACGTCCAGAACCTCAACGCCGTTTATCGTCCCCCTGTCGTGGGGCTGGCCGCCGCCGGTCGGGTAGAAAATCGTCTGGTCGAGGAGAAGGGCGTTATCCTTGACTTCAAGAACCTTGGCCTTGGCTTCCTTCAGGTAGGCGTCTTCATAGTAGAGCTTTCTCGTCACTTTCATCACCTCAGAATAGTTGGCGGGTATCATTTAAATGGATATCGAAAAGGAAGAGGCTGAACTCAGCGCCTCTTCCAGAAGGCTATGGCCCCTATTATCAGCAGGGCCGCGACGACAACGGCGGCCATCTTCTGCGTATCGGTCAGGCCCCCCTCCTCGGCTGGGAGGGTGTACCTCAGGGTGGCATCGTTGTGCTTCAGCAGAAGCTCCTTGACGTCCTCAGCAGGGGCACCGTAGCGCAGGTAGACGTTGGAGGTTATCCTTATCGAGTTCCCCTCGCGGACCACCTTTACCGTCAGCCTGTTGCCATTGAGCTCGTCGGTGATGTTGTCCGGAAGCTCGAGTATCTTCGAGCCCTCCGGCAGGTTGAGGGTGAGGTAGAGTGTGTGGTTTACCTCGTACTGGAGGTTGCCCTGGAGCTGGTCCGCCAGGCCGAGGGTCGGGTCAAAGCTGTACACGTAGGAGCCGTTCTCGTACTTGGTGAAGTTCCTGACCATGTACTCTGCATCGATCACCAGCGGCGCGTCCGTCTCGTTGAGCCCAAGTATCCTGACATTGCCCCCGTCCACTA
>JAMOTW010000167.1 GCA_027062125.1 Thermococcus sp. | reverse complement strand
GGTGCTCCATTGAGCCGAGGAAGGCCTTTGTCAGCTCAGGCTTTTTCCTGAGCAGCTCCATCAACGGAAGACCGAAGTTTTCCCGCCATTTCTCCGAGAGCTCTCCGATTGGGAGCATACCGATGACTACATAGACTAACTCTCGCACAGTATGTTTGCTCCTCATCGCCTTTTCTAATGCCTTCGCCAGTTTTGGATCCTGCTTCTTGGCTATCTGCCTGTACTCTTCGAGGGCTGCCAGTATCTTCGCCACCGGTTCCACGTGTTCTAACCCCACTCCTTCCTCCGCGGCCCACTTGATCATGGCCGCAGCCACGTTGCCCCCGTGCTTCCCGACGAGCGCGTGTAGTTTCTCCGTTGCCTTCACTACCGGCTTCCCACTCTCTTCCCCCACACGTATCAGCCCGTTCTGCACCAACCACGAGAAGGTCTTCGACTTTCTTTCAGGAATGTTGCCGATTTCTAACTTCAGGTCAATGCCCATCCGTTTCAGTGATTCTATGGCGATGTCCTCGAGGGCTGGTTGCTTCATGGTAATGATTTTGGTTTCTGCCAGTGGAGGTGTGGACGGATGCATCACCTCTCGCTTCATTATTTCTGTAACGTTCTTGCTGTGCTTCTTTAGTACTTTTTTGAGAACAACCTCGTACCAGTAATCACCGAGACCCTTACCTTTTACTCCCCAACTTTCATCTTTCCTATTCTGCTTTCTTATTTTTTCTTTGTATTCTAGGAGCGATTCCTTATTTGGGAATACTTCGTAAACGATCTGGGAGAGCTCCTTTGCCAGATTGATAACATCCTCCTTTGCTCTTTCGGGGAGCATTCCATCCTGGACGAGTTCGTTTACTGTTTTTTCGACCTCTTGTATTTCCTCAGGTTTTGGGACCCTGTGCCATAATCTCTTTGGGAGTTCAACTGATAGTGCTCTATACGCATCTTCTACGTCAAGGTTATGCTTCATTGCTGTTAGTGCGGTCAGTAGACGGTAGAACAGCGAAAGTTTTGGATATTCCCATGCCGGCACTTGTTTAGCGTGCTTCCCGTATCCTTCTACCCATATTCCGAATCCCTTACCACGACTCCCACTCGCGGAGATTTTTACACCATATTTTTGGATGTCCGTTTCTTTGGCTTCGGGATATAGTGTCTTGACGATCTTTCTGAACAGTTCGTAATCGTTGTGAAAGTGAATCAAGTGCTCTCTAAGTGCGTCATGGTATTTTTTTCCTCTTTCGTTTTTCTACGAATGTGCCCTTTTTCTATTCCACCAATATCCAGCTCATACGGCCCGTACATTCAGTTCACCCTCAATCCCTTAGGAGTAATTGAGACGCATAAACACAAGGGGATGAAATCACGACACAAATTTGACCCCAGAGAATATAACCCTAACGGGAAGTCTTGTAGAGAACAGCTTAGAGCAAGCCGTTCCTCCTCGCTACCGCCTCAGCCAGCTCCTCGGCCAGCTTTTTACCGTCTTCCTCTGACAGCTAAGACTTCTGGAAAAATCTCCATGAGCCTCTTGACTTTCCTTACTCTCCCCTTCCTCATCGGCCACTACAGCCTCTCCCATACCGCGACCTCCCATGTGAAAATCACAAAACACCCTCAAATACCTTTCCCCCACCTTTCAGGCGTTCATCATCTCGAAGTCCCCCAGGTTCCGGATGAAGTGATATTTTCCTGACTCTGAACGTTCCGGAAGGACTAAATACCGTGCCCTCTAAAGCTCATTGGAGGAATCATAGACATTGCGATTAAGGAGTAGGAGAGAATCGACGGGAGGGCTCTCAATGACTGCGCGAGGAGGCTCCGCGTTGAAGTTCCGTTCTAGGCGCGATTTGGAAGAGAGGCTCGCTTTCATCAGGCTTTACGTGAAGAGGCTGAAGGAGAATCCGGATGAGGTCTTCAAACAGCAGGTAAGGCTTGTGAACTCGTTCCTCTCCTCGGCTAAGGATTTCCCGCTGAGCAGAGAGGAGTACCTGCGGATGAAAGGAGAATTAAGGGAGAAATAACACATCCTTTTGGCGGTGATGACGACACCTTCGTCTGACCCGTGATGAGCTGGACCCGTGGCCGAGCCTACCTGATGATGGAGACTTCCGTAACGTCGTCAAAGTCTTCATCGAAAGTTGCTATCTTTTTTATTCCGTTCATGACGCATGTGGCAACAATCTGGGCATCTCTCGGCATTAAACCGTATCTAACCGCATAGCTTTGAACGATTCCCGGACTTGTGGCGTCTTCAATCAACTCAACATCGTACTGAAAGATCAGGGCCAGAACGGAAGTAAACGCCTCGTCAATAAGGACTTTGCCCTCTGGAGTCTTCAAGTATCTTTTTGCGTCGTACCTGTTCCGTATTCCGGCCTTTTCAGATAGCAGTTTTCTCAGCACCACGTACACGCTCTCTTCGATTGTTGAGAATGAGGTCACAAGCTTCCCGCGGTTTTCCTCTAAGATTGAAGAAGCGTTGTTGGTCAGGGATGTCTTAAAAAGATAGTTGTAGATTACGTTTGAGTCGATGTAAATCACCGACCGGCCTCCTCAGCGTATTCTTCGAGTTCTTCAACGTTCGCCTTTCCAAGCATTCCCGGGTGAACTCTCTTTTTCATGGCTTTTGCGAGGAGCTCCGCATCAGCTTCGAGGAGTTTTTTCAGCCTTTCAAGGTCAACTCCCGTCGGAACCTTTATCGTTATCTCCCCCATGCTCCCACCTAAAGGGAAATTCAGTGAGGTTGTATAAAGCCTTATCGAAGCTTCACACCTCTTTTATCATCGTCTTGAACCTCTTCGCGTCCCTGCACATGTCCGAGTTGTTAAAGAAGACGAAGCTCTCCCCGCGGTTCCAGCCGAGAATCCTCTCCTTTGCCTTCTTCAGCTCCTCGTCGCTGTAGGAATGCTTGTAGATTATCCGCCCGTTCTCGTAGCGGCCGTGAAGTCTGTAGTAGTTCACATCACCCTTGTGGAGGGGAATCCTCACGAGCGGGTCGGTGACATCTATGACGTTGAAAGACCTCACGAAGCGCTTAATTCCCTCCTCGCTCCAGCCCCTCAGCTCGACCGCTATCTCAAAGTCTCCCCGCTCCGCCATCTCAAAGAAGCGCTCGGCGTTGGCGAAGCTCTCCTCGCTCTCCTTAAAGCTCCTTGGCAGCTGGATGAGTATGAACCTCGCTCCTAAGATTTCGGCCTCCCTCAGCGTTAAACGCCAAAAGTGGAGCACCTCGCTGTTCGGCCTTAACAGGCCTACATCCTTCCCCGGCTTTACGTTGCTCCTGCGCCACGTCGGGCTGTTCGGCGGGTGCGTCACGCCCTGAAAGGCCTTAATGGCAAAGGTAAAGCCCTCCGGAGCTTCCTTTCGCCAGCGTTCGAGCGTCTTCTCCTGGAGTATCCGGTAGAATGTCTGCTGCACCTCTATGGCATCGAAGTCGCGGTAGTACTTCGCGTGCCCCTCGCAGAAGCCGCAGGTTCCGACCCGTATCATCTCTCTCACTCCAGCGGCTCCCTCCCGTAGCGCAGGAAGCCGAGGAAGCGTTCATCCTCCCCGACCAGTGCGCTCAGCACCGCGTTGACGTAGGCGTCGAACTCCTTCTTCTTTATGACGACTGAGTGGTGGGCGTACTCGAGCGGGAGCACGTACTCGTCCTCGGCAACGGAGAGTATCTCCGCCAGCGTCCCCTCGAAGTCCTGCTTTTCGGGAACCTCGAGGAGGTAAATCAGCCCACCATCGGCGAAGCGGACGTAGGCTGGCTTTATTCTTGCCCCTGTGATTTTGCCACCATCCATGATTAAGGTCCCCCTGAGGTTCTGGAGCTTTCCGCGCATCATTATCTCCGTGACCAGCTTTGGGAGGCCGCCCTTCGGCTCCTTTAGGTAGTTGAACTCGAGGTAACCTCTATCCTCCGAGAGTGAGGCGACGACGGGGGTATCGACTATCATGGGGGTGCCCTTAAGCTTGTCCCCCTCGCGCATCTTCACGGCCTTCACAACGTCGGCCTTGTAGAAGGTCTTTGCTATCGCCGCTATTCTGCCCCCGAGGAGCCTGTCGAGGGCGTGGAGGTACTCGAGGTACTCGAAGAGGACGATGAGGTCTTCCCTGTCGTTGACCCACCAAAAGCTCTCCCGTATGCTCCTCGCCCCGCGCTTCATGAGGATCGAGAATATCTCCTCACCATTCCATCCCCTCGACGGGAGGGAAAAACCGTTCAGGACGCCGCTTTCCTCCAGCTCCTCCCGCCACTCGACCCACTGCTCGTCGAGGAAGTCGAGGAACTCGATGGCGGCGTTCAGGAGCTGTTCTCCATGCCTGGCGTAGAGTTCCCTCGTGGTCGATGTCACGTAAGTGGGCGGCGTGATTATAGCGCTGCTTATCGTTCCGTCCATGAGGACCAGATCGGCTCCAAGCTCGAGCATCATCGCACCCATCCTCTTCTCCAGGATATCCATGTGGATTCTAACCCTCTCGTCAACGCTCTTGTAGGGAAAGACCATGCCGATGTCGTTCCAGTAGTAGAGCTTTTCCCCGATGGCGGATGCTGAGACGGCGTAGATTATCGCCCCGCTGAGGCGCTTCATCATCCTGCTGCCATCTATGGCGTAGACGCTCGCCCCCCTCGGCTCTGGCAGGGGCTTCCATTCGAAGTGCTTCCCGACGGCGTCCTTGAGCCTCTCAACGTCCCGCAGGCTCTTCAGGAGGAACTCCCTGATCTCCCTGATGTGAACGTCACTAATACGCTCCAAGGCTCTCGACCTCCACCCTGCTCTTTCCGCCGACGTTCTCCACCCTTATCACGTAGTCGGCGGCATCCTTCAGCTCCTCGTCGTGGGAAACTATTATCACCTGCGGTATCTTCCTGAGCTGGCTCGAGATTATCTCCACGAGCTTCTTCCTCCTTTCCTCGTCGAGGAAGGGTGTCGGCTCGTCCAGGATGAGAAGCTCAAGGTTCCCCACCTTGTACAGCGATAACGCCAGGCGGAACGCCAGACCGAGCGCTATCCTCTCGCCGCCGCTGAGGAACTCCAGGCCGACCTCGTTTCCGGCGTAGAGCACCTTCAGCTCTATCCTCTCCTTCCCGTACTTCCTCTCCCGCCTGAGCTTTATCCCCTGGTACTTGCCCTCGGTCATCTCCGAGAAGGTTTCGCCGGCGAGCTTCTGGACCTCCTCCAACCCGCGGAGTTCCTCCTCGGCCTTGAGCCTCGCCACCTTCTCCTTGAATGCGGTCATGTCCGCTATGGCCTTCTCGACGAGCTCGAGCTCCTTCTCAGCATCCTCAATCTCCTTCTTCTTTGCCTTCAGCTCCTCCAAGAGCTTCATGACCTCGTTCCTCAGCTCTTCCGCCCCTTTAAGCTCAGCCCTCGCCTTTTCAAGCTCCCTCGCGCTCTCCATGTACCTCTTTTCGGCTTCCCTATAAGCCTCCTCGGAGAACTCCTTCGATAGCTTCTCTATTTTCGCCTTCAGCTCTTTGGACTCCTCCTGCAGTTCTCCAAGGGCCTTGACGCTCTCTTCACGTTTCTTCTTGAGCACCTCGAGCTTCTTCCTGATCCTCTCAAGCTGCGCGGGAACGCTCTTCAGGGACAGGTACTCGCGGTAGGCAGGCTCGAGTTCTTTAAGGCGTTCCTCGACCTCTTCAAAGGAGCCGAAGCCCTCACCCTTCAGCTTCCCTTCTATCTCCCCTTTCTTCGCCCCTATCTCGGCGAGCCGCTTTTCTATCTGCTCGAGCTCCTTCTCGGCAGTCTCAAGCTCCTCAAGCTCCTCCCTGAGGTGCCTTAGTTCCTTCTTTATCTCGATTAGCCGCGCCTTCGCCTTCTCAAACTCCTCTGCGGCCTTTTCAAGCTCCTCCAAATCGTACTTGGAAAGCTTCTCTTCGACTTCCCTCAGCAGGTCGGCGGTCTTCTTCAGCCTTATGAGCCCCGGCTCCTTCTTGACGGTCTCCTTGAGCTTGAGCTCCTTCTTCCTGAGCTTTTCGAGCTCCTTTGAGGATTTCTTCAGCTTCCTCTCGATGGAAGCTATTTCGGCGTCGTATTCCCTTTTTATCTCCTCCTCATCGTGCTCCTCGATGGGCCTCTTGCACAGCGGGCAGACCTTCGCCCCCTCGAGTTTCGAGAGGTTCTCGATGAGGCTCTCCTTCAGCCCGTTGAGGCTCGCGACCTCTTCCCTTATCCTTGCCACTTCCTCGCGGAGCTTTTCCAGCTCTTCCTTCGCTTTCTCGATGGACTTCAGCTCCTTTTCGAGCTTCTCCGGACTGGTTCCGGCCTTCTCGAGCTCTTTCCTGTACCTCTCCGCTTCCGCCTTCAGACCGAGAACGCGCTGGTAGAGGGAGTTCTTGCGCTTCAGCTCCTCATAGGTTTCCCTGAGGGCCTTCTCCTCTCTCTCCAGCCCGGATATCTTCGCGGAGACCTCGTTTATTCTGGAGGTCTTCTCCTCCAGCGTCTTCTTCTTTTCCGCCAACTTGGCCTCCAGGACATCAAGCCTCGCGAGCTCTTTCTTAAGTGAGAGGAGGGAATTCAGCTTCAGATACTCCTTCTCCAGCGGCTCGAGCTCCTTCAGGCGGATCAGTTTTTCCTCGAGTTCGGCTATCCCCTTTTCCACCTCGGAGATCTGGCCCTCGTAGTCCGTTATTCTCTCCTTCTCGGCCTTTATCCTCTGCTCGAGAACGGCCTTCCTCCTCTCCAGCCCGTCGAGTTCCTCTTTCAGGGCCTTGAGCCGGTTGTATTCTTTCTTCGCCTCTTCAAAGTCCTTCTCGAGCTTCCTTACCCTCTCCCTCAGCTCGCTTATTCTCCTCAGTGTTTCGGCAAACCTCTTCTCGGCATCGCGGAGGCTCTCCTCAACTTCGGCCTTCCTCTCGATGAGCTTTCTGAGATAGTCCCTCTTCCTCTTGAGCTCCCTTATTACCTCCGCCGCGTTCCTCTCGGCGTTCTCGTAGTCCTCTATGCCAAGAACCTTCCTCAGAACCTTCTCCATTACCTCGCGGTTCGTGATTATGCCCTCTATCTCGCCCTGCCTTATGTAGAGGGCGTTGGTGAAGACCTGTATCGGATAGACGTTCCTCTCCACCCATTTGGCTATGTCCGAGCTCTTCTCCGCTATCAAAGAGCCGTCCTCGAGTAGCTCGCTCTTCTTCGTGTCCCTCACGATTTTGTAGGCCTTCCCGCCGTGCTCGAACTCCAAAGCAAGCGCTATGCCGCCCTTCGCGTTGACGCGTGTGTTTGCCTGAAGGTAGCCCTTTGGGAAGCTCGGGTGCCCCATGTAGAGGGCCGCGAAAATCGCCTCGAGGATTGAGCTCTTCCCGGCACCGTTCTGGCCTATCAGCAGGTTTATGCCGTCGCTGAACTCGACCTCACTCTTCTCGTGCGCCCTGAAGTTCTTGATTTTAATCCGCCTTATCCTCACGGCTTACCCCTCCTCAGCCAGGCGTCGAGGCTCCCAGGATTCTTGGGTTTGGGGACGGGCTTCCCTTCATGGTCTTTCTCTTCTTTTCCGGACTTCCCCGTTTTCGCGGGCTTCTTTTCCTCCGGCGGTTTTTCTGGGACTCTGGCTTTCTGGGGGGCTTCTTCCCTGGCTTCTGCAGTTTTCTCCTCCTTCATCTCCGGTGTTGCCCCGGTCTTCTTCGAAACGGGGACATTTGATGGTGTCCCCTTCTCGTACCTCTCCATCAGCCAGGAAACGAACTCCGTGAGCCCCTCGGAGAACTCCTTTGGTTCAACGCGGAGGTGCATCAAGAGCTCCCGCTCCCACTCCGTGAACAGCTCCTCCTCGCTCAGCCTCTCCTTGGAGAGAACAGCCTCCCCGACGACCCGGCTCCTGAAGGTGTAGTACCTGATTCCGGAGTCCTTGAGCAGGTCGTTGAACTCCGCCAGAGCAATCCCGCCTTTAACCGTCCCCTCGAGCGTTATCACAGCTATCGCGTCCTTCGGGATGAGTGAAGAAACTTCTTCAACCTTCTTCTTGAGCTCGGATTTGCTGTTTCCTTCAACCCTGACTGAATAGAAAGGCCTCGCGTCGACCTCCACGAACTTCGGCTGGAAGTCCTCAACGATGTAGAACCCCTTCGGTCCCTCGCGGTTCTCCATTATCTTCGGCTTCCTGTCCCTCGAGGAGTAGCGGATTAGGTGGCTCGCCTCCCTGACCTCGGTCCTCTCCAGGGAGCCCGGGTAAGCCAGAGGGCCGCTCAGTCCAGTTTGCGATGGCTCGGCTATCCTGCGCACGTGGATGTGCCCGAGGGCGTAGTAGGAGAAACCGTCCGGTAGCTCGCT
Organism: Thermococcus sp.; assembly: GCA_027062125.1. GTDB lineage: Archaea > Methanobacteriota_B > Thermococci > Thermococcales > Thermococcaceae > Thermococcus. The sequence continues at coordinate 15,231 of JAMOTW010000167.1, read as the reverse complement.
CAGCTTGAGGTCGAAGGCGTCCTGGTAGGGCGTGTCCTTGGCGAGGTAGTCAATTGCCTGGTGGAGCATCAGAATACCTTTTTTCCCCTTGAAGAGGGCCTTGAGGACGTTGATTGCCCCGTCGTTCCTTATGAGCTGCCAGCGTGTGTGGTGCCTCAGGCCGTGGATTTCAAGGTCCCCGACCTGCCCCCAGATGAGGTAGCGGTTTTCGGAGAGCCTTTTGCTCCCCTGAAACTCACCCTCCCTCGGCTCCCGCTTGAGGCCGACGGTGTAAATGAGCCCGAGGTGCTCGAGGAGGTCGAAGACGGAGGTTTCCCTTATGGTTTTGTCGTGGTTGCCCTCTATCGCGAAGACGGGGATTCCCTTCCTCCTCGGCAACTCGAGAACCTCAACGGCATCCCTTATCGTCCTCGGTGAAGGTCTGCTCACGTGGAAGAGATCCCCGGCGATGAGTATGAAGTCGACGTTGGCTTTCACCGACTTCTCGATGGCCTCGCGGAAGGCCTTCAGGTAATCCTCGTAGCGGAAGGGCTGGTTGAACTGCTCCCTGCCGAGGTGGACGTCAGCTATGTGGGCGAACTTCATAGCGACACCTCACAGCGGGAGGGCCTCTATGGCCTCCTCTTCCGTCATCTCCTCGGTCTCCTCCTTCCCCTCGAGCCACTCGGCAACGATGTCTATGTCTCCACCGCCGTAGTGTCCCTTGAAGTCCCTCTCGAAGCTGTATATCTTCACCATCGCGGGAATAGTTATCGCGTAGCCGACTATCACCGCTTCGCCGACTCCGAGGGAGGCGATATCCCCAAGCAGGTCCTCGCTTATCTGCTCGCTCGCCTGCTGGACGTAGCGCTGGTCGTTCGGCTCGACGAGCTTGAGGATTATCTTCGTGTTCGTCTGGCTCAGTATGTCGTCGTCGAGCTTCTTTGGCCTCTGTGAGACTATACCCAACCCAACGCCGAACTTTCTTCCTTCCCTCGCTATCTTGCCGAGCCAGAGGGTTGCGGGGTTTTTCTCGCCCCTCGGCGCGAATATGTGGGCCTCCTCGACGATGACCAGCAGGGGCTTTCTAACTGCGGGGTAATTTTCTATTATCTCCCTCGCGGTCAGCCTGTCGTTCGTCCTGAGGGCCTTTATGTACTCGATGCGGTTCTTGAGGATTCCGCGCAGGACGAAGCTCGCTAAGGTAATCATCTGCTCCTCTTCCATGCCGCTCAGGTCTATGACGTTCACCATCCCCGGCCTTATCTCGCTGAGGACGTTAACCGGGCTTATGAACTCGCCGAAGTTGGCGCGAAGCTCGCTCAGGTAGTCCTTCAGCCTTATCAGGGAGTCGAGGTCCTTCGCCTGTATCTTTCTCGGCGTTTCTATCCCCTTTTCGTCGTAGTAGTAGATGACCTTCTCATCGGTGTTCTCGTAAACGCGTATCCACTCCTCTATCTTGTCCTCCATCGCGTGGATGAAGTCCATTCCGCCGATGACCTGCCCCTTCCTGCGCATCTCCTCTCTAACGGTTCTGTAGACCAGTCCGAGGAAGCGCCTCTGCAAACTGGCGTTCTCCGCTATGCCGAGCAGCGTGGCGAACTCGCTGAGCCTTATCCTGCCGGGATCTATCGTGGCCTTTATCGGGTTGACGCGAGCACCGGGCCAGCTCAGTCTCTGATACTCGCCGTGTGGGTCGAGGATGACGACGGTCGCGTTGACGTTACTGACGAGCTCCTTCGTGAGAACCGCTATCGTGTTGGACTTTCCGGCGCCGGTGACGGCTAACACAGCGAAGTGTCTCGAAACCAGCCTGTTTGCATCGAGGTTTACCTCGACTTTCTCCCTCGCTATGAGCCTCCCCAGCCGTATGTGTCCCTGCGAGAAAATCCTCTCCAAATCCTCATCGCGTGCTAGATAGACCTTCTCGCCCGGCTTTATCGGGACGCGGTTGGGGGCCGGCTTCGCTAGAAACTCCCCATCGGCAGTCCTCAGCACGCCGAGAACCTTGGCCGTCGCGAGTATCTCCTCGCTCTTGTCAAGGACGCCCTTTGAGAAAACGTTGACCGTTTTTTCCACGTAGTCGTAGCTTCCCCTCCCGGCGTCCATCAACCAGTTGATGTTCCTTATCGACTTCAGGAGTGCCAGAACCTCGTCGCCGTCCCTGTTTCTCGCTATGAGAAACTCCCCGAAGCGGGGGAGGTCGTTCCTCGGGTTCACTATGAACGTGAAGTGGTCGGTGGTGGATTCACCGAACACGATTCCAACGGGGTTACCACGCTCCATATTACCACCTTTAGTTGACTTCTCCCGGCGGAACAAAAACCTTTCGCCCGAAACCGCAACCCCTAAAAGCCATCCCGCAGAGGTTCCTCCATGGAGAACGCCGGAAGAATCCTCCTCGTCACCGGCAGGCTCGCCGAGCCGCTCGTCAGGAAGTACGGTAAAGGTTGCGACGTCTTCATAGCCCCCGTGAGCGTCGCGGCCTTCCTCACGCCCGAGCTTATTGTTCACTACCTCAAAAAGGCAGGAATCCGGAGCGAGGACTACGACCTGGTTCTAATCCCTGGTCTCGTCCGCGGTTCCGCTCAAATCATCGAGGACGAGCTTGGAATCCCGGCATTCAAGGGGCCGAGGAACGCGATGGACATACCGCAGGTTCTCAAGGCATTAAGCGAGGGCTTCAAGCTGAGCAGGGAAATCCCCGCCGACGACCTCTTCTCGGTCGATGCGCTCAAGAAGGTTGAAGATATCCGGAACAGAACGCGGAACAGGCGCTACATCGAGGATGCCCTAAAGAAGCCCTGGAACGTCCTCATCGGCAACCTCCCCGCGGGAAGGGACTTTCCGGCGAGGATTCTGGGGGAAGTGGTTGATGCCCCGAGGCTCGGGGTTGAAAAGACCGTCGAGAAGGCCCTCTACTACCTCCATGAGGGGGCCGATATAATCGACATCGGCATGGTTGCCAGCGAGACGAACCTCGATTTCATCGAGCTGATTCCCGAAATCCGTGAGAGGCTGAAGGAGAACGGCTTCGAGGTTCCGATAAGTTTTGACTCCCTCAACACGGCGGAAATTGAGAGGGCCCTCGACTATGCGGACCTCTTCCTGAGCGTTGATGAGGGCAACCTTGAGGGGCTCGTGACTGAGAAGCCCGTCGTTTTAATACCGACCAACCAGAAGAGGGGCTTTTTCCCCACGAAGCCGAGCGAGCGCGTTGAATTTCTTGAGAGGCTGAAGGAGAGGGCCCTCGATCTGGGGTACAGGACGGTTATCCCGGACCTCATCCTCGAGCACGTGCCCCACCTGGCGCGCTCCATAACCGCCTTCCAGCTCTACCGCGAGAGAAACCCCGATGACGTCCTTCTGGCGGGCGTTGGGAACGTCGTTGAGCTCTACGACGCGGACAGCGTCGGGATGAACGCCCTGCTGGCTGGAATCGCGAAGGAACTCTCGATAGACCTCCTCCTCACGACCGAGACGAGCGCCAAGGCGAAGGGTTCGGTGAGGGAGCTGAGAAGGGCGGTGGACATGAACCTCTTCGAGATGCCAAAGGATTTGGGCTTCGACATGCTTCTCTTAAAGGAAAAGAGAGCCACGGACTGGAGGTTTGAACCCGCCGGGAAGATTGTCGAGGCGGAGGAGAGGCCCGTTGAGCTCGAACCGGTCTACTTCCGCATCTGGGTCGAGAGCGGGAAAATATGGGTGAACGCCCACCGCGGAACCGAGCTTCTCCTCACGATAACCGGGGACGAGCCGAACGCTATAATCGACACCATCTTGGAGCACTTCGAGATAAGCCAGAGGCACGCCTTCTACCTTGGCAGGGAGCTGCAGAGGGCGAAGACTGCGTTGAAGCTGAGGCGGAGCTACGTTCAGGAGGTTGAGCTGTTCGGGGAGTTCTACGGCGATGCCCACAAAGTTTAACTCCTGAAAGTCCACTCCATCAGGGCTGGCCTCGACGGCCTCGTCCCTTCCGGCAGCAACGGGGAGTTCCCCTATCTGGGCTTCGGGGGACGTGAGAAACTAAGGGCAAACGTCCTAGCCAACTATCGTGAGCCTTATCCTTTCGGCGTCCTTCATGCAGTCCGTTTCAATGGTCGTCACCAGCTTTCCGTCCTCCCAGAACTCGAAGTGGTCCGGGTAGACCACCAGCTTGAATCCCACGGTTAGGTAGGAGATTAAGAGAATGTAAACCAAAAACAGAGTGCGCTTTCTCATCTTCTTCACCCCGCTGTAGAAGAGCCTGGGCCGCGAAGATCCCGTGAACAAAAAAACCTTATTTGAGCCCGCAGTCCTGGGCTCTCCTTACACTACGGTATCATGTCCCAGAATACGCTCTCAAGGTATAATAAGCTTTTTGTGAATCTTCAAAATGTTGAAAAACCTTCAATAGGTGTTTCCTGCTCACATCAGCCCCCCGCTGTTCACCTATGCCTCACTCGGTGTCCTCTAGATAGGGGATCCTCGGCTTCCTGAAGAGTCGATCCAATTCCTCCCTCCTCCCCCTGACCCTCTCGAGGAGTTCCGTGACCCTTTCATCCCCCGGGTACTCGTTCCTGAGGGTCACGAGGAGCCCCTCGAGGAAGCCCAGTATCGAGACCTCTATGAACTCCTTTCCCTTCTTGGTCTCCAGTCCCTCGTTGAGCGCCACGAACGAGTCGAGCCTCGCGATCAGTACCTTTTCGTCGAGCTCCTCGAGCAGCTTCCTGACCTCTCCAACTTCAGGAACCTCAACGGCCATTGCATCACCCCCTAGAGTTTCAGCCCAAAAAACTCCGCGGCGTTTTTTTCGGTTGTCTCCTCCACCTCATCGAACTCCAGCCCCTTAAGCTCCGCTATTCTCCTCACGGCATACTCCACGTTCCACGGGTAGTTCTTCTCTCCCTTATACGGGCTCATGTACGGCGAATCGGTTTCCACAACGATGCTCTCGAGCGGTAAAACCTCGGCCGCCTCCCTCACGGCAGGGATGAAGTCTATCCCCGTGTTGATGCCGACTATGTGGCCGTTCTCCGCTATCTCGAGGGCGAGCTCCTTCGGCCCGCTATAGGAGTGGAAGTACGCCCTGACTCCGGCTCTTTGAATAGCCTCGAAGACCTCCCGCTCTGCATCTCGCGCGTGCAGGACAACCGGAAGGTCGAGCTCGACCGCGAGGTTCAGGAAGTGGTGGAAAATCTCCCTCTGGTTCCTTCTCTCCGCCTCGGTGGTGGCGTAGTAGAAGTCCAGCCCGATCTCGCCGAGGGCGACTATCTCGCTCGCGTGCTCCCGGATGAAAGCCTCGACTCTTCCAACCTTCTCCCAGTTTCCCCTTCTGGCCTCGTTGGGTGCGTAGCCTAGTGTAGGCTGAACGAAGCCGAAGTGCGGTTTTAGGAGCTCCCAGCTCTTCCAGACGTGGAACTTCCTGTATTCGGTTATTGAATCAACAACGGCCTTCAGGTGCTTCCTGCTCTCCTCGACGACTTCCGGGGCCTTTCCCTTGAACATCTCTATGTGGGCGTGGGCGTCTATCATGTTCCTGGCTTTGACGGTCGGTAGAAAAGCTTTTCCGTTGTTTTTCGTAACAACCAGTGGGGATGATAACATGGAAAACAACAGCAGTGCCACTAAGGTGCTGGAAGAAATCGTTGAGGCCCTCAAGAACAGGTCTCCCAAGGAGCTTCTGAGCTACGCGATATTCAATGAGGAAGAGGAGACTAGATATTACTCGGAGCTTGCTCAGAGGGCCAGTAGAGTGAGTGTGAAAGTCCTGTTCCTTAAGATGAGTGAGGAGAGCGACAGTCACCGTGAATGGCTGTACCACCTCTTCAAGAAGATTTACCCGAACGAGGAGCCCGTGAAAGTGGAGGCCCCTCCAGTTGAGGTCGCCCCCTTCCTGCCGGAGTTCGAGACGGTTGATGACTACGTCTCGGCCCTCGAGTACTGCATGAAGAGCGAGCTCTTCGCGAAGAAAACCTACGAGATTCTGGCAAAGGTGGCGGAGGATGAGGACACCCGTGCCCTGGCCCTCCACCTCGCCACGATGGAGGAGGAGCACTACCAGGAGATACGCAAGCTGTACGAGCTGATAACCCTGCTGAAGGAAAAGAACATCCATCCCCTTCATCTGGATCCCGGGGGATACCTCTTCACGGACGACATCAAAGCTAAATATTTCCTCCTCGACATGCTCGATGGGAGCAGGGTTCTGAAGGCCCTCGTGAGGGAGAACCCGGGACAGTTCATGAAGCTCTTCGAGGGGAAGGACGCATCAGTGGTCTGGGTCACCAAGACCGGCGCCAGGAACTCCGTGCCCCCAAGGGAAGTCCCGGCCATCAGGAAGGACCTATCCAGGTTCTTTGAGAAGGCATCCCGCGACGGGAAGCAGGGGATAGTTTTCCTCCAGAACTTCGGCTACCTGGTCCTTGAGCTCGGCTTCAAGGATGCGATAGACTTCGCCCTGTACCTTAAGGACAGCGCTATTCTCAACAACGGTTACGTCATTATGACGGCCGTCCCGACAGCCTTTGAAACGAGGGAGTGGTCGATTCTGGTCTCGGAGTTCGTGGAGATATCTTGATCAGAGCTTCCTCGTCTCCCATATTACCTTCCCATCTTTCCGCACAACCCTGAGGATGCGGTGGTAGGGTATCTGAGCATCTCCAACGAAGAAGTAGCCGTGTCCGAGCTCTATCATGTCGACGGGAATCTTCTTGACGTCCCCGTAGGCCCCGCGGTGCTCGATGACTATGTAGTAGTCGCCCTCGTTCTCACGCGGGTCGTACTTGAGCTTCACCAGAACCTCCTTCACCGAGCCCTTCCGCATCAGAGCCACCCCAGTATCTCCTCGATGTTGCCCCTCCAGTCGTCTATGTACCTCCCGTGGCCGGGGAGGCCGAAGTCCACCTCGAACTTCAAAAGCCTCTCGAGGCTCTCCTGGAGCTCCCAGCCGTTTCCCGTCGGAAGGTCGGTTCTCCCGACGGTGCCGTTGAATACAGTGTCCCCCGTGAACATGAGCTTCGTTTCCCCGTCGTCGAGGTGCAGACAGGAGCTCCCTGCGGTGTGGCCAGGCGTGTGAACCAGCTCGAGCTCCAGCGAGCCGATTCTGAGCTTGTCCCCCTCCTTAAGCCGGATGTCAACCCTCTGCGGCTCGAACTTCCGTCCGTAGGAGTAGGCGAGGATGACGTAATCGTCCCCCTTCTCCAGAGTCCCCGCGGTGATTTCGTGGGCCGCGAAGAGAACGCGGATACCCCTTCCTTCAAGCCATTGCTTCAGGGGGCCGTTCCCGCCGACGTGGTCGAAGTGCTCGTGGGTGTTGAAGATGATGACCTTCTCAATCCCGCTCAGATAGCTCTCCCTCTCCCAGATGTGGGTGTAAACGTGCCAGTTCACCCCGGTTCCGGTGTCGATTATCAGCGCCTCCTCCCCGTCTCGAACGAGGTAGATGTTTGAGTCCCAACCTATGCCCCTCAGCATCACCGTGTGGGGAGGGACCTCAACCGGCACCAGTTCTCGCGGGAACTCCTCTATGGAGCTTATCCTCAAACTCTCACCTCCAGAGGGGCTCGAGGGGGGACCGCCTCCCCATCATCCCGTCGGGAGGGATGAATCTCTTCATCGCCCGAATGGGGTTTGGTTCGGGGGTTTAATTGGCTTGCGGTGCCGCGCCCGGCTTATCGAGGAGGGACGTGTCGAAGACCCTTCCCAGTTCCTGGAGAACTGCATCGTAGAGCCAGGGGTATTTTTCGAGGTGCTTCCTGCCCTCCTCGATGTACTCCCTCCCGTCCTCCCCCTTGAGCATCTTGGCCACTCCAATGAAGATGTAGCCCGCCCATCCGAGAGGATAGTCTGTGCTTTGAGCAATTCTTATCATCTCTTCAGCGTCTTTTTCAGCCTCATCGATCTTTCTAAGTGCTATATACGTTATGCATCTGTATGAAAGGACATCAGTTGCCCTACGGTAGTTCCTAACTCTAATAAAATACTCTGCGGCTTCCTTTCCGTATTTAATGGCTCTTTCATAGTCTTTCAGTAGGAAGTATATCTTTGTAAGCTCCATTTTTGTCAGGTTCTCCATAAATGCTAGACTGTACGCCTCTGCTATGTTCAGTGCCTGGAGATAGTACTTCAGAGCTTCCTCTTCTTTTTCCATTTCTATATAAATATCGCCTACGTGAAGAAGAACGGCACTCTCGATTTCTGGATATAGTTCCATTTTTCTCACAATTTTTAATTCTTCAAAAGCACTTCTGAGGGCATCTTCGGGTTTTTCCATGTAAAAACAGAATTTTGTAAGCTCAACGTAGTACCAGAATTTAATCTCCAAGTCACTGCTCTTTTCTGCAATGCTTTCTAGTTCTTTCAGGTATTTTCCGGCTTCCTCTGGGTTATTAAGCTCTATGTAAACGTCCACTAAGGAGCTTATGGTATCTGCTCTGTGAATCCCATCGACGTTGTCTTTAACTTCAAGCCAGAGCTTGAGGGCTTTATCAAGGAAGCCCTTATGAAAGTATACGTGGCCAAGCTCTTTCTTAGCGTAGGGATTTTCTTTAATCTGGACAAGACTTTTCATATACGTGTCGGGGAAATCTTGAATCACCAGCTTGAATCTCCTCAACCTCAGTTCAATTAGATACTTAATTTTCTCCTCGTCCCCGAGCTTAATGGCGTACCTAAAAGCCACTAAAAAATCCTTGACTGTCTGTTTTTTTAGCAGGTACCCAATGTATTTTGAGTAATATTCCTTTTCACTGATCTCCCTGACCTTTTTCACGAATCCTCTAAGGAGGTCATGGAGGAAATAAGTGTCTCCCCTCTTCTCGATGACTCCCTTGTTGGTTAAAGAGTAGAGGACAACGAATACGTTTTTCTTTTCATAGAGGGCTTTGAGGGCTTCATATTCCAAAGGTTCATCAAACAGGGATATTATTTGGAGTATATGTCTCTCGTCACTACTTAGGTGATGGTAAACCTCATTGAAGAGGAAGTCAAAAAAGTTGTCCGCTTTTATTGTCCTGCCCTTTTGATATGCCTCCGCAAAGAGGTTCAACGCTAACGGGTGACCTTTGGTTATGTGGTATATCCTGGCGAATTCTGATAGTTCGAACGTTGTTCCCTTCGCTTTTAGGAGTTTGTATGCATCCTTCAAATTGAGGCCCTTAAGATGGAAATACAGGATGTTATCGCTTATGCCAAGGTTAGGTCTCTCCCTGGATATCAGGACAACTTTGGCTTTTCTAACCCTTGACGCTAGGAATGAGAACAGCCTGAATATCTGCTCATCGAGGCACTTATGGACATCATCAAAAACAATTTTTGCCCCTGTTTTTTCCAGCCCATCAAGGGTAAGTTCAAAGATATCCCTCTCTTCTCGCCTTCCACCCCTCAAATATTCGAGAAGTGGAGAATAGCCAAGGGTATTTAAAAACAGTCCAACCTGCCAGATAAGGTAGTCAAAGCTGTCGACTTCACTCATTTGATACCAGAAAGCGTCCCCAAAAACTTTTGCTGCAAGGGCAGTCTTCCCAATCCCCGCTATGCCGTAAATTATTACCACGCTCTTCTCGGTTGAGGTGAGTTCTTTTATCTCCTCTTCCCTTCCCACGAAAGTTTCCAGCTTGGGTAACTTATCATCGAGCAAGTGCACTTCATAGTTTCTGTCTTTGGAAGTGTGGACTACTACCTGCCCAGGTTCGAAGCTTATTTTTACTTCCCCAACCTTCAGGGAGTATATCCTGACGTTCTTCCCCCTTACTCGGACCCATCTGCCCTCAACCAGCCCAAGCTTCTCCAGAGTTCTTAACCTTCTCGAAACATCGGTCTCGTCTCTTTGGAGAATCTTTGCCAGCTCTCTCGGATTGAACGATCCGGATTTTAAAATGGACAGTATCTGGAGATTAACCTCATTGGAAAGGGCCTTCATTAGCTTGAGGGTGTCCATTGTGAACACCTACTGTTTCTGCGCGCTTATCATACTTATCTTTATTGTCATAAACAAAAAGAAGAACAAGGAAAACTACGTGGAGCGGTTTTCTCTCTCGATTGCTTTCTGAATCTGTACCATTATGAACGCTTCCTCAGCACGGAGGACTTTTATGACCGTCTCTCTGTCAAGGAGGGTCTCTTTCACTATGAAGTCCACCAGTTCCTTGCGTATCTCTGTGATCATCTTTAACCCCTCTTTAGGGGAACGTTGATGAGTATCAGTCCGATCAATGCCGCGCCTGCTATTCCCAGGAACAGGGGGTTTCTGCCCCCTTCTTCGTATGGGAGTTCGTACTTTATGACGCCATTCTCCACCCTGATGTTCCTGGCGTCATTGGGGAGGACGACCGTTGCGGTTTCGATTACCCTTCCCTGGCCGTCGAAGATGGGCTGGACGGCAGTGAGGACGAGGGTGTTTCCGTTGCTGCTCGAGAGCGTTACGTCATCTCCACCGAGATCGAGCTCCCAGTAGGAACCGTGGTTCACCGCCGCCCCGAGCATAGTGTAATCCGCTTTTATCCCGTTGTTGGAGTCGTCCCACTCTATCCTCATGTTTCTGTACTCGACGTCGCTCCTCTTGTTCTCAAACTCCCTCTTCAGCATGTACGTGGTCGGATAGGTCTGCTTCATTTGGAGGTACAGGTTGGGCGTGAACTTCCAGACCTCACTCACGTGGGCGTTTCCGCACTCGTCCACAACGACCTTCATGACCCCGTCCACCTTGTACTCCTCGATCTTGATACCCTGCGCCGCTGCCATCGGGAGGATGAACAGCATCAGTATTGCAAAGACCCAGATGTACGTCCTCATATCCATCACCCCAGCCTGAAGGTGCCAACTATGTACTCCCCGAGCTGGTTGTAGTCTTGGCTGTCCTTCGGGAAGTCGTAGATGACCGCGTAGCCCATTCCACCGGCGGTGAAATACCTCGCAACCGCTGCGTAGTCCCCGTAGTCTGTCGAGAGCGAATAGAGCACCGCGTAGACGCTCATACCCGCTATCTCACCCTGCGCCTCCTGCCGGGCGTTTATCCGCACTCCTGCGTCGTCCAGGCCGCTCTCAAAGGCGTTCACCATGTCCTCAACGCTCGCCCCCTGCTGGTAGATGACTATGAACTCGAACTCCCCGTCCGGGCTCAGCATGTAGACGTACCCGCCGTAGTCCTCCGGTGCGTCCCAGCCTGCTGGATAGTCGAAGGAGAAGTACTCTCCGTTGTACGTGCTCCACTGGGCCTGGGTTCCACCGTTGTTTCCCCCGTTGTTGCCGCCATTGCCGTTTCCGTCGGTGTTTTCCCCGTTTCCTCCGTTACCTCCGCCGTTGTTGGCGTTTCCACCACCGGCATTGCCACCGTTATTGCCGCCGGCGTTTCCTCCCGCTCCCTGGAGGGTTATACCCCACTTGCTCAGTACGTCTGCGGGAAGCTCTGGGAGCTCCGGGGGAACGATTCCCTCACTGTGGAGTTCGGCAATGTCTATTATTGTGTGAGGACCGCTCATGGCCTTCTGCCAGGTTTTCACCCCCGCCTGAACCGCTTCCTGGAAGGAAACGCCGTCGTTTATCGCCGTGGCCTCAACGGGGATTATTGTCCCGCTGGGGAGCTCGATGAGCGGGAAGGCGTGTCCTGGAATTAGGACTATGTAAGCTTTTAACCCCTGAGACATTGCCAGCGAGGCGAACCAGGCCGCCAGATCTATGCACGTCCCGCTCTTGTCCCTGATGACGTCGCGCGGGTACATTATGTGCTCGGCGAACTTTCCCGTCCAGTAATCAGAAGCTTCGGTTTTGTATGAGAAGCCGTTCCTCACCGCCAGCTCCCAGATTCCGCTGAGGCTCTTTATGGCCTCCTCGTCACTCAGACTGGCCCCGGCTCCCCCAGCCAGCTTGTTGCCCATGTCTGCGAACTCCCTCACCACCGGGTCGCTCGGAGTCACCCAGGCGGCCAGAAACGGGATGTTGCTGAAAGTATCGTAGAAGCTCCCCGTGCTCTCCTCCGGGCTCAGGGAAGAGAACACGAAGTCGTTGACCCCCAGTATTTTTATCGGCTTCGTTGTCGTCTCCTCGTGCCTCTTTCCGCCGGACTCGTATGTTATCTTGATCCTCAGGTTCGAGGGTGTGGCCGAGCTCAGCTTAGTAACGTCACTGGAGAGTATAGGATAGTAGAGGTCGACTATCGTCCCGTTCGGCACCAGTATCGGGTACTCCTTCTCGACCTCGGGCGCGTAGTTGTCGATGGAGTACTTCACCTTGATGTTGGTCATGGGCCCGTCCCCGGAATTGTGGATGACCACCTTCGCCACCCAGAACCCCAGTTCAGGGTTCCCGTAGACCTTGTAGATGCCCGACATTATCTCCTCTTTCGAATAGACCTTGTAGTCCATCTTTCCCTCGCCGGGGCCCCCTCCGAACGCCCCCACGTAGCCAATCAGGGAGACGATCAGGAGGATCACCAGCGCTGCGGAGCCAACCATCCTGGTGTTCATGCAACCACCCGGCTAAAGTTTGGTCATCCATGTACTTACAGACTGGGTTTGATGAAAACCGTCAAACCCGGCGGGTGGCTTTATAAGCTCCACCACAGACTATAGTTAGGTGACCCAAATGAAAACCGAACGCGCGAAGGAGATACTCCTTCAGCTTTTGAAAATCCCCTCGCCTTCGGGCCAGGAGGACAGGATAATGCTCCACATCATGGAGTTCCTCCACAGGCTCGACTACGACGTCCACATCGAGAGCGACGGCGAGATAATAGACCTGGTTGTAAACCCCGACGCGGAGCTTTTCTACGAGGTTCACGTTGATACCATCCCTGTGAGGGCCGAACCCTTCGTCAGGGGCAACATAATTTACGGAACCGGTTCGAGCGACATAAAGGGCGGTGCCGCCGCCATTCTGCTGATGCTCGAGAGCCTAAGGAAAGAGGGGAAGGACCTTAACGTTGGAGTGGTCTTCGTCAGCGACGAGGAGCACGGCGGAAGAGGAAGCGCCCTCTTCATGGAGCGGTACAAACCAAAGATGGCCGTCGTTCTGGAGCCGACCGATTTGGAAGTCCACATCGCCCACGCCGGCAACATCGAGGCCTATTTTGAGGTTGACGGCAAGGAGGCCCACGGTGCCTGCCCCGAGAGCGGCGTCAACGCCATAGAGGAGACCTACAAGATGCTCGAGGAGATGAAGAAGCTCGAGCCCTTCAAGGCCAAGGGCAAGTACTTCGACCCGCACATCGGCATCCAGGAGCTCGTCTGCGAGAACCCCGTCTACCTCATCCCCGCCCTCTGCCGCGGCCGGCTTGAGGCGAGGCTTTTGCCCGACCAGGAAGTCGAGGACATACTCGACCTGCTCGACCCCATATTCGACGAGTACACGCTGAAGTACGAGTACACCGAGATATGGGACGGCTACGAGCTTGAGCCGGATGAGGAAATCGTCCAGCTTGCCAAAAAGGCCATGGAAGTCACGGACATAGACGAGTTCGGCGGAATGAGGAGCTGGACAGACGCCATAAACTTCATGTACAACGGCACCAAGACGATAGTCTTCGGGCCCGGCAACCTCGACATCTCACACACAAAGAACGAGCACATTGACGTCAGGGACGTGGTAACTGCCAGCGAATTTTTGAAGGCCCTGAACGAGATTTACGGGAAGGGCGAGTGAGCATTTCTTTTTCCCTTTTTGACCCAACCTTTTTAAGCAGGACCCCCCACCAGTTACTGGTGGGGGGTATGCTGTTCAACCCTAAACCCAAGATGAGAAGGGAGGAGCTATATGACCGCGAGGAGGAACTTTCTCTGATTGAAAACTCGATAGAGAAGGGCCTCTCACTCATAGTGCTCCTCGGAATCAGGCGTCTCGGCAAGAGCTCCCTTCTGAACGTTACACTAAACGAGCTCCCTTATAGAAGCGTTAAGATTGATGCAAGAAAGGTTTACTCCGAGTTCGGAAGCGTTCCAAAAGAAGCCATCGGGAAGCTCATACTTCAGGGCTACCTCAAGGGCTCCACGAAGGAACGTGCCAGAGAGACCTTAAAATCCCTCAAAGGGGTTCGTATTGGGGGACTGGGAATAGAACTGAGCGTTGACAGGAGCGTGAGTCTTCACGAGGTTCTTGAGCGCATAGACTCCATCGGAGAGCGCTTCATAATAGCCATCGATGAGGCCCAGTACCTGAGGTTCTCAAATTCAAGGTACCCGGAGCTAATAGCTTGGGCGATGGACGAACTTCAAAACGTGAGCTTCATCCTGACGGGCTCGGAGATAGGTCTGCTGGAGGATTTTTTGGGCCTCCATGATCCAGAATCAGCCCTCTTTGGAAGAGCCCACAGGGAGATAAGACTGAAAAGGTTTGAGAGAAGGCAGAGCAGAGATTTCCTCATGAGGGGTTTTGAAGAGGTTGGAATGAACGTCCTGGAAGACGAAATCGGGGAGGCAATTGGCGAGCTCGACGGAATAGTCGGCTGGCTGACCCTCTACGGCTACAACCGCTACCTCGGCATGTCCCACAGGGAAGCGCTGAACAGACTCAAAGAGGACGCGAGAAGGCTAATCCTTGCGGAATTCTCGGCCCTAGAAAAGCGCTCCCACCGCTATGAGCTGGCAATGAGGGCAGTGGCCAACGGAAAACACCGCTGGAAGGAGATAAAGGAGACCGTTGAGCTCCTTGAAGGGAAGAGAATAGACGACAAGAACTTTTCCAACGTCCTCAACAACCTCGTCCGCTACGGCTATCTGGAAAAGACCATCGAGGGCTACTTCATCCCCGACCCGCTGGTGGAGCATGCCTTTAGGTAATGGGTCACCAGTTGCTGGTGGGAGGTTACATCGAAACGTATTTATATATAATCGTGCTTATACTATCTTGGTGAAAACCGTGGAGTTCATAGACCGCGAGAGGGAGATGAAAGTTCTCGAAAGGGAGTGGGAGAACAGACCATCGTTTGTTGTCCTCTACGGAAGACGAAGGGTTGGAAAAACGAGGCTCATGCGCGAGTTCTCTAAGGACAAGAGGACGTTCTTCTTCACGTTCCCCGAGGCCATAAAGGAAGTTCAGATGAAGGAGTTCAAGCGCACCATTGCATCGTTCCTTGGGGACGAGCTGATACTGAAGGTTGAGACTGATAACTGGTTCGACCTGCTGGGCTACCTCGCCGAGAGGGCTGACGACTGTCTCATAGTCCTCGACGAGTTCACCTACGCCATAAAGTCCGACCGGAAGATTCTGAGCGACCTCCAGAGGGTCTGGGACGGAATTTTGAGCGAGAAAAACGTCATGCTCGTCATCTCCGGTTCTCTG
>JAMOTW010000166.1 GCA_027062125.1 Thermococcus sp. | reverse complement strand
CTCGACACGAGGAAGAGGGAGGTCAGGATAGTAAACCTCGACACGGGGGAGCTGCTCGGGGCGATGAGTCTCTGACGAGCGCCTCTGAGGCTCCCAGTTCAATTCTTTCAGCCGCTCAAATCAACGAGTTTCCGGCGGTGGATATGGACGACATACTGGTTCCGAAGGAGCGGCGCGACGCCGTCGTTCTCATCGGGGTGGACGGCTCGGAGAACGTCGAGTTCATAAAGGTCTACGCGGTCAGCGAGGAGAAGGCCAAGCAGGCCCTCGAGGAGTTCTTCAGCGCGAAGGGCCTTTTCCCCGCGGAGTACAGGCTCGTGAGCAGGGGCAGTGAGGAAGTGGGGGAAAGAAGCGCCATAACGACGAGGAGCGAGGGTTCGCTCAGCGCGGTTCTGTCAAGGCTGGGTTTGAGACTGCTCTCCAACGGCGTCCTCTACCTGGACGGTGTCGAGAGCCTCTACCAGTTCACGCTCGTGAGCGAGAAGCTCTACGAGAAGCTCAAGCACGTTAGGGAGTCCGAGAGGGCCAAAAAGAAGGGGTTTTCGCTCTCGATCTCTGGGGCCCTGAACCTCGGTCTTCACACTCTGATAGTGAACTGGAGGGGAATAAACGTCGAGCCGCTCGTTCCTTCCCATGCGACTTTCCTGAGGGAACCCTCCCCTGTGGAAGTTCTTGAGGCCATGAAGAAGAGCCCCCAGGTGGTCGTTGAGACCGTCTTTCCTGAGAAGTACGTCATGATTCCGTTTGGGGTGCGCATCAAGGTTCCTCCCCTCTCAATCGAGGAGTTCTCCAGGGAGCTCGAGGACAGGGTGGGGGTTCCGGTCGATGAGGAGATGCTCAGCGAGTATCCCCCGGAGCTGCTGAACTACCGGAGCATCGAAGCAATAGTCAGGATCGTCGAGGAGCTTTCAAAGAGGGGCGTTGATAGGGAAAAGGCCCTGGAAACCGCGGTGTTCGTGAACCTCGGCTTCGTCCCCTCGGACTTCAGGATGGATGACTCTAAGTCCTCAGGGCCCTGAAATAGCGGACCACCATTTTCTTAAACTCCGGGTTGTGCTTGCCCAGTGCGGCGTTTATGAGCTCCGTCAGCTTTTCGTCCTCCGCAATGTAGCCGAGGAGCAGGCCCTCGTCCACAGTGAGCTCGGAGAGGAACGCCGTCTTCTCAAGGAACTCGCCCCTGCTGGGGGTTTCCCTCTGGATTTCCACTACCCGCTCCAGGTAAGGGCCGACCTTTTCGACTCTCCTCTCGAACTCGAGCCAGTCTATCGAGAGCCTCTCGCCCGGTGAAATGTACCTCCCAGGGCTTTCGAGGTAGGGCCTCAGCGCTTCGCCCAGCTTCGAGTCCAGGAGCTTTCTCCCGAAGGCCATAATTGAATCGTAGTCCCCGCTCAATCTCTTCTTATCAACGAGGTCGAGGGAGTCGAAGAGCGCTATCCCGGTCAGGTAGCAGATGGCGGCGAAGGGAATCTCCGGGATGGTGACGGCGCCCTTCTTTACCCTGACGAACTCTCCCTCTCTCCTTTCAGCCCCCTCCAGGAGGGTTCCAAGGGGATAACTCAGGCTTTTGATGCAGAACTCAAGTTCGTCCATACTCACACCGGCCTGAAGTTAGTCCCAGTTGAGTAAAAGCCTTTCGGCAAGGTTTTTAGCGTTCCCGCCGAAACCCATAACGGTGGGAGAGATGATAGTGATAGACGGTTCCTACGGCGAGGGTGGGGGTCAGATACTGAGAACGAGCGTTGCCCTCTCCGTCATCACTGGAAAGCCCGTTAAAATCGTCAAGATTCGTGCGAACAGACCAAACCCGGGGCTCAGATCGCAGCACCTCCACGGGATTTTGGCTTTAAAGGAGCTGAGCAACGCGAGGGTTAAGGGTGCGCAGGTCGGCTCGACGGTTCTTGAGTTCATACCCGGAAAGGCCGAGCCAAAGCACGTCCGTGTCCCGATAAAGACCGCCGGCAGTGTAACCCTCGTGCTTCAGGCTCTACTTCCGGCGATGGCCTTCACCGGCGGGAGCTTTGAGATAACCGGCGGAACCGATGTCCCCTGGAGCCCTCCAGTCGATTACCTGAAGAACGTAACGCTCTACGCCCTCAGAAAGATGGGTATTGAGGCCGAGCTCGAAATCAGGAGGAGGGGCCACTACCCAAAGGGCGGCGGACTGGTCACCGGAAGGATAAACCCCTGGGAGGAGAGGAAGCCCCTAAGGGCTCTTGAATGGGGCCACATAGAACGCTTCGCTGGAATAAGCCACGCAACAAATCTGCCGGCCCACGTCGCTGAGAGGCAGGCAAAGGCAGCGGGGGAAAGGATTGAGGAGCTTTACAGCGTCCCCATGGAGATAGAGACGGAGGTATCGCGCTCCCTCGGACCGGGAAGTGGAATAGTGGTGTGGGCTGAGACAGATTCACTGAGGCTCGGAGGGGATGCCCTCGGAAAGCGCGGAAAGCCGGCTGAAGTTGTTGGAAGAGAAGCGGCGGAGGAACTGATAACCCAGCTAACACCGAGGAAAGCGGTTGACAGGTTCCTCGGCGACCAGCTGATACCGTTCCTGGCCTTCGCCGGTGGAGAGATAGGAGTAACGGAGATAACCAGTCACCTCATCACCAACGTCTGGGTAGTGGAGCAGTTCCTTGGCAGGATCTTTGAAGTGGAGGGAGAAATCGGCGGGCCCGGGACTGTGAGGGTGGTGGAGAGGGCGGAGGTCTGACGAAGGGGTTAAATACATTGTAGACCAAATTTATCGTGGTGGGAAGATGGAGGGTGTTGAGTACATCTACGATGAGCATGGGAGGATTAAGGGCGTAATCATACCTCCCGAACTCTGGGACAGGATTAAGGGCGAGTTCTTCGAGCCGTCAAAGTATCGGGGTATATACCGGGACAAGAAGGACCTTGAAACGAGCCTCAGGGAGCTGAGGGAGGAATGGGAGAGGGATTTTTGATTGACACGAATATCCTAATCTACTACCTCGCGGACGCCATTCCAGAGGAGGAGATTCCTAAAGTCGAAGAAATCCTTAGGGCGAGCTTCAACGTCTCAATAATTACAAAAATTGAGTTCCTTGGCTGGAAAGGACACACTCCAGAGGGCTTTGAAAAGTCAAAGGAGTTCATAAGCTTCGCAAACGTCATGCCACTCACTGATGAGATAGCAGACGTTGCCATTGAACTCAGGAGGCAGGTCAGTATAAAGCTTCCAGATGCGGTTATAGCGGCCACTGCGCTCGCCCATAATTTGACACTGGTCACAAGGAACGTGAAGGACTTTGAGAGGATTGAAGGACTGAGAATATACAATCCCTTTGAACGGGTAGATAAACGGAGTTAGCCCTCCTTGGCTTTTTTCATTCCGATTTCGATGCCCTTGGCGATTGCTTCTTGGAGAATTTGCTTTTGTCTAATCTCTTCGACAAGTCTGTTATATTTGCGCCATCTGTATATTCCCCAGAAACCTACAGGATATGCAATCAAAGCTGCTAGGAGTGCAAGATATACTAGGTGGGAAGATTCATACATAATTGCATTCAAAAACAGTGTGATGCCACCAATTGAGATAAGAGATGCATACAGCAACTTATCGGCGAAGTTTTTTAGTGCTTTGTAATTTTCCTCATTTAAGGGCTTCGCGTCTATTAACCAAATCGTGCTAATAACTGCTGCAAAGCCACCGATAGTCCCCAAGACTTTTAGAATCATTCCCTTCTCCCTCCGGGTACTTATGTATTTCCCTTCTCCCGAAGGGTATAATAATAGGCGAAGGCGTTAAATACTGCCTGCCGTATCTTCAACTATGATGATAAAGCGGAGCGAGTACGAGCGGTGGATGAAGCAGGCCGAGAGAACCCTTGCCTCTGCTAGAAGGGATTTGGAGGAAGGATATTACGAATGGGCCAGCTTTAAGGCCCAGCAGGCCGCGGAGCTGGCAGTTAAAGCGTTACTGCGCGGTCTCGGCTATGCCCCCATTGGCCATTCCATAACGCGCCTCCTCAGAGAACTCCGAGCGGAAGGCTTTGAAATTCCGCGAGAAATTCTCAGCATGGCGATGGAGCTCGACAGGAACTACATAGCTCCCCGCTATCCTGACGCCTATTCCGAGGGTGCGCCCTTTGAGTACTACTCTGAGGACGTTGCTGGGGAGCTGATTTCCTACGCGGAAGAGCTCATCGAATTTGTGAGGGGGTTAGCCCGTGATTCCGGAGGAGCTTGAAAGGTTCGTGAAGAGACTCGTCGACTACTTCCGTGGGGACGTCACGATAATCCTCTTTGGGTCCCGTGCAAGGGGAGACTTCAACAGGGCCAGCGACTACGACATCATAGTTATCTCGAGACGGCTGAAGGGGAATCCCCTCCAGAGAACGCGCCCCCTCTACGCGCTGAACGAGGAGTTTCTGGACGTGGACATACTCGCCTAC
>JAMOTW010000165.1 GCA_027062125.1 Thermococcus sp. | reverse complement strand
CTCTAACGAGGGTCATCTCGAAGCGGTCCCTCTCGGTCAGCTCGCTTATGTGCTTCAGCGGAACCCCGTAGCCCGAGGGGCCGATTATGAGCTCGGAGTTGAAGTCCTCGATGGCCTTCACTATCCTCCCCGGGTCTTCGGCAACGACCTCGCTCGGAAACGTTAAATCGAGCTTTATCTTTCCATCTTCAAGGCCTATAACATCGAAGCTCTTGGTTCCAGGGTCAACACCTATGACCCTCACGAGAATCCCTCCAGTTCAACCGGTCATCCAGAAAAGAAAGTCCCCGTTTATAAAACTGTCTCCGTTTAACCCTCTAAAGCCTAAAAGCGGGGATAAGAACGAGAAAAATTAGGGAAGTCGAATTAAGGGCCTTCAGTCGAGGTCGCTACCGAAGTCGCTGCCTCCACCCTCGCCGCCCTTCTCCTTCTCGAGCTTGCTGGCGGCGATGACGTCGTCGATCCTGAGGATCATTATGGCAGCCTCGCTGGCGCTCTTGATAGCCTGCTTGGTGACCCTGACCGGCGCTATAACGCCGCGCTCCATCATGTCGGCCGGCTCGCCCTCGAAGACGTCAACGCCGATGGTCGGTCCCTTCTCCTTGTGGGCGGCGATGACCTTCACGAGGGTCTCGATCGGGTCGAGACCGGCGTTCTCGGCGAGGGTCCTCGGGATGACCTTGAGCGCCTCGGCAAAGGCCTCGATGGCGAGCTGCTCCTTGCCGCCGACCTCCTTGGCGTACTCGTCGAGCCTGATGGCGAGCTCAATCTCCGGAGCACCGCCGGCGGCGACGATCTTGCCGTCCTCGACGATGTCCTTGACGACCTTGACGGCGTCCTCGAGGGCCCTCTCAACCTCGTCGACGACGTGCTCGGTACCACCGCGGATGAGGATGGTGACGGCCTTCGGGTTCCTGCAGCCCTCGACGAAGATCATGTTCTCGCCGGCGACCTTCCTCTGCTCGACGAGCTCGGCCTCACCGAGGTCCTCCGGAGTCAGGTCGCGGACGTTGGTGACGATCTTGGCGCCGGTGGCCTTGGCGAGCTTCTCCATATCACTCTTCTTGACGCGCCTGACGGCCATTATGCCGTACTTGGCGAGGTAGTGCTGGGCGAGGTCGTCAATACCCTTCTGGACGAAGACGACGTTCGCTCCGACCTCCTTGATCTTGTCGACCATCTCGCGGAGCATCTTCTCCTCCTGCTCGAGGAAGGCCTGGAGCTGCTCCGGGCTGGTGATCCTTATCTCGGCGTCGGTCTCGGTCTCCTTGACCTCGAGGGCCTCGTTTATGAGAGCAATCTTGGCGTTCTCAACCCTCTTCGGCATGCCGGGGTGGACGACCTCCTTGTCGATGACGACGCCACGGATGAGCTGGGTCTCGTGAACGCTCGCGCCCTCCTTCTTCTCGAACTTGATGTTGTCGAGGTCGACCTTGTAGCCCTCGCCAACCTCCTCGGCGACCTGCTTAACGGCCTCGACTGCGATCTCGGCGAGGTACTCGCGCTCCTCCTCGGCGGCCTTTCCGGTGATCGAGGTGATGGCGGCCTTCTTGAGGGTCTCCTTGTCCTCGACATCGACATCCTTGGCAATCTCGTCGAGTATCTGCTGGGCCTTCTCAGCGGCGAGGGCATAACCCTTGATGACTATGCTCGGGTGGATGTTCTGGTCGAGGAGCTCCTCAGCCTTCCTGAGGAGTTCTCCAGCGATAACGACGGCGGTGGTGGTTCCATCGCCAGCCTCCTTGTCCTGAGTCTTCGCAACCTCAACCATCATCTTGGCGGCCGGGTGCTGGATGTCCATCTCGTCGAGGATGGTGGCACCGTCATTGGTGATGACTATGTCACCGAGGCTGTCGACGAGCATTTTATCCATTCCCTTCGGGCCAAGGGTGGTCCTAACGGTCTCGGCAACGATTCTCGCGGCCAGAATGTTGAGCCTCTGGGCGTCCCTTCCGACGTACCTCTGGGTTCCCTCGGGCAGAATAACAACCGGCTGTCCAGCGAGCTGGGCCATCTCCCCTCACCCCCTCCCATTTCTTTTTTCAGGGGAGGATAAGTTTTAGTTACAATTAGTGCTTCCGCATTATCGTTCCTTTGGACTATTTATAAATTTTTCGGTTATCTTCCCGGATGAAAAAGAATACGTTTTTAACCCGTTCGGCTAACCGAAGGCCGGTGGTTAAAGATGACCGGGATAAAAGCCGAGTGGGAGAACGCCCTGGAGAAGAAGGACTGCGAGAAACTGCTTGAGCTCTTTGACGATTACGTTGATACCATCGAGGACGAAGAAGAGCTGAGGAAGGAGCTGGAGCGCCTCAAGGACGCCGCGGTGGAGTGCGAGGACCCCTACGAGCTGGCGCACGAGATAGCGCACGTTTACGCCCACCTCGACGACATCGATGGGGGCATAGACCTCTACAAGCGCCTCGTGGAGCTCAAGAGGGAAGACCCAGAGGAGTACGCGACCGCGCTCTACTATCTGGCCGACGCCTACGAGCACTTTGGAAAGCCTGAGAAGGCCATCGAGGTCTATCAAAAGCTCCTCGAGCACGAGGAGGAAGTGCTGAAGAACGAGAAGGAGATAGGACTTACCCTCGCCAACCTCGCCGTGAACTACGACGAGCTGGGCGAGATAGAGAAGGCGATAGAGCTGATGGAGCGCGCGAGGGAGATATTCGAGAGGCTCAAAGACGAGAAGAACCACATGATAAGCCTCCTGGATTTAGCGCACTTCAAGTACGAGCTTGGCGAGTACGATGCCGCCGAGGCCCTCATCCGCGAGGTCCTCCGGAACCCGAGGGACGACGAGATAGAGACAAACGCGAAGCTCATCGAGGCCGAGATATTCGCGGGAAGGGAGGAGTACGACGGGGCCTTCAAAGCCCTGCGCGATGCCCTCCTCAAGGCCATCAACGTGAGCGACGAGATATTCGGCCTCGTCTTCGACACGCTCGTGGACTTCATCGAGGGGCTGTTCAACGAGGGCTCCTACGGCGTTGTAGCGGAGAACATGGAGTCCTTTGCGGAGCTCTTCGAGGACGACACCGCTTACTTCTTCAGGGCCATAGGGGAGCTCGCCCGCTGGAAGGCCGGGGACGACGAAGCCAGGGCCCGCTTTGATGAGCTTTATTCGAAGGTTGAGAACGAGGAGCTTCGCTCGATACTCGACGGGTGGAAGAGGCCGAAGCTGAGTTTGAGTTTGGGGCTCTGAGTTTCTTTTTCATTTAAACGAAAGAGAGCCCCAGCTCCTTAATGAACTTATCCAAGGCCCTGCTTCTGAGTCCTTTTTCCGCGAGTACCTTTCTGAGGATCAATAACTTCTCATAAAGGAGCCCCACGAGCCATTCAAACCTTTCCGGCCCAATGATCATTCCTTGATTATTGAGCTCACCGAGCATCACCTCAAAATCAACACCATGCTCAAGCAAGCGAAGCAAATCATCAATGTCCTTAGCTCTACCGAGAGATGTAACTCCTTTGAAAAGGAAAATGTCCTCAAGGGACACCAGCCGAACCCTAAGAGTTTTGAAATCCTCAAACTCGCTGGGAAGTACCGAGCGGTTTTTCATACCCTCCGACAGTATGAGCCCTCTTAGGACTCTCTTCACAAAGACATCCATGTTGAAATCACGCATCTCAGGGTCAAGCTTTCTATAAACAGAAACGGCCCCCAGTTTAACTTTGTATTTGTGCTCAACCTTCTTCACGTAGATAACCCTGACACCCGGGCCTACTTTAAGTTCAGGTGAGGGATTCGTAAGAACTTCATCGAGGAATCCCAGAACTCGAACGTTCTCAACCACTACATCTACGTCCGCGGTGGCGTCTTTTATGCCCCTCAATGCAAGATTGCCACCACCTATAAGGTAGAGTGTTATTTCCTCGGGAATAACTCCCCAAGAGGCCAATAGAGTTGCTTTCTCGTCCAGCAGAGCAAACTCCTCAACTAATCTTTCCCTCGTTATCATCTCTGGGGCCTCCAAAGTACTGACGGCAGAGCTCCTCAACTTCATCCCTGGAAGGGAACGGATAACCTTTCTCTTTTCCGCCAAGATACTCAATAATCTCGTCAACGACTCCGAGGACATTAAACTTAACGGCCAGACGTCTGAGCCGCCCAATGTTAAAACCCCTGGCCTTTAGGATGGTTACGACGTAGAGGAGCTCCCTCGCGCCAGCTCCAACTGCTAGTGTATGAACAATAACCTCCTCGAGCGTTATCTCCCTGGAAGGCCAGTAATAGTGGTAGACTCCCCCAGATATTACGCTGAGGCCGTAGCTTGAAAAGCGGGAGGGGCCAGTGAGCTGGAAGGAATCTACCGCCAAGCCCCTAAAGCCTCTCGTAGCGAGGATGAACTCATTAACGCCGCTCCAGAGGACTACCGAATCATGGCTGAAGGTCCTTGCCTTTATCGAG
>JAMOTW010000164.1 GCA_027062125.1 Thermococcus sp. | reverse complement strand
CGAGCCCTACATCGACAGGGGCATGGTGGTTTACGCGGGCGTTGACTACGAGAAGATCCTCCGCGAGGCCGAGAAAGAAGCCGACATCATCCTCTGGGACGGCGGAAACAACGACTTCCCGTTCTACGAGCCCGACCTCTGGATAGTCGTCACCGACCCGCACAGGCCGGGCCACGAGCTCAAGTACCACCCCGGTGAGACCAACTTCCGCGCCGCCGATGTCATAATCATCAACAAGATTGACACCGCCAACAGGGACGACATCCAGAAGGTCCGCGAGAGCATCGAGAAGGTCAACCCGAACGCCATCGTCATCGACGGTGCTTCACCGCTTTACGTGGACAAGCCGGAGCTCATCAAGGGCAAGCGCGTTCTCGTCGTCGAGGACGGCCCGACCCTCACCCACGGCGGCATGAAGTACGGTGCCGGTTACATCGCCGCCAAGAAGTACGGAGCCAAGGAAATAATCGACCCGAGGCCCTACGCCGTCGGCTCGATCATCGACACCTACAAGAAGTACAGCCACCTCGACGTCATCCTGCCGGCCATGGGCTACGGCGCCAAGCAGATCAAGGAGCTCGAGGAGACCATCAACAGGGCCGATGCCGACGTCGTCATCATGGGCACCCCCATCGACCTCCGCCGCGTCATGAAGCTCAACAAGCCGGCCGTCAGGGTCAGGTACGAGCTCGAGGAGATCGGCGAGCCGAAGCTCAGGGACATCCTCAAGGACTTCGTCGAGAAGTGCGAGAAGCTCAAGAAGTGATTCCCGGAACGGGAAACCTTTTATTCTCTTCTTTCGTATCTTGTACAGGTGATCTCATGGCAGGTGAAGGAACGGTACTCGCATTTACCGGGATAGTTTGGTTGTGGGGCATAATCGGACTGATAGCAGTGATTTGGGTGATATATGACGTTATAACAAAACAAAAGCGCATGCCTGACGTGGAGAAAGTGATATGGATCCTTGTGGTGCTCTTCCTGGGGATAATAGGTGTTATTGTGTACTATCTCCTAGTCAAGGCAAGCCACAAATACGAGGAAGTACCCGACTCTAATGAGGAGTTCCCAATTTCCTGAACCGGAAGGCTTTTAGGGATAACGTCCAACTCACCCTGCCCGGGGAGTGCCGCCGAAGGCGGAGCCGATGAACTTGGGCGGGTTATTACCCCCTATATTTCATAAGGCAATACCAGGTAAATATCTTCTATTGGCCCCCAAATTCTAAATAAAACAAACTATGTAAAAACCCACTACAGGATATTTCTAAGCCCTTTTTCGCCTCCTGTTCATTCAAACATGTAACAAGATAATTAGTCACGAAACCAGGTTGATCTTTAAATTAAACTGACAATAGAAAAGCTTAAGTACGATTGTATAAAGTATAATATGTCCTATACACTTAAGGAGGTCCAGAAGATGAGGGCACCAATCGCGGGGTTGCTCCTCAGTTTGGCTATCCTGCTAAGTACTGTGAGCCTTGCGACTCCCATCTTTGACGATCCAAAAGCCGACCCCCATCCGGAGATAGTCATCTCGGAGTCCTCACAGAAGCTTCTAAGGGGCGACCCCGTTTACTTCTATGGTGACGATGCTCCAGAGAACGCCCAGAGGCTGATAGATTCCCTTAAGACAAAACTGAGCATCGTCGTAGATTTCAAGGAACTGAAGAAATCCAACATAAAGTTCATTGGAATAGTGACTAAGCCAACTCCAGGGGACAGATACTACACAGCATACTATATCGTCGAGGGACCAAGGATAGACCTGCAAAAGGAGATAAGAGAACTCCAGAAGATAAGTAAGGAGGTAAAAAGGACGGACATTGGAATCATATCCACCAGGTCCAAGTTATCGCCACTAAGCCTTCAGGTCTCATATGACTGGAATCCCATAGGGAGCGTTCAATGGAAGAGAAGCGCGCTGGATTCCGCCTCCCGTGCATATATGGAATTCAAAGCAGACTACAGTTACGTGACAACCACCTCCGGCCAGTACTGGTATCTCGTTCACACAGTAACTCAGGGCAGGGCGATGACATCCACCGTGGCCGTAAAAAGCCTGGAGACGGTAATAGACGCCAACCATCCCCAGAACTCGTGGCAGCAGATAGAGGACTGGTGCCCCAAAAACGACGGAGGCCCTCAAACGGTTTACAGTTATACATTCCAGATCAACAATGCAAAAGAAGGGTCAGTAAGTGCCACCGTCAGTTATGAGACCAGCGATGGGTATTACATGAAATGGAAGGACCGCACCAGCGGATACGAGAGCAGGCTCGATGTCACTCACGAGTACTACAAACAACGGTATCTCCGCCCCGACATAGCCTGGGGATCACAGCTGACCGTGGAACCCTCTGCAATATTCTCAGCAGATCCATCAAAGGGAATGGGACGTACCTACTATTTAAGCCTAGACCACGTTGTGAAGGGAACCTTCTGGATCAGAGGTGGAAGCGGAGTCATCTACACCATGAGTGCGCCGCCGATAAAGTTCCACGTGACGGTGTATCCCTGGAAGATAGTTGAGTACGATTCATAATTCGTTTTTCAATTTTTGAAATGAGAACTTAAACTTCCAGTTTATAAACTCTTGAGAAAATCCACCGGTGGTCAAAGTGAGTAGATGGGTTTTCACTCGAACCCTTCTCACTCAACTTCGCCCTCGATCCGAGACGGGTCGAGAAGACGAGGGGAACAAAGCTCCTCATCCGTGAACTCCTGAAAGAGAGCCTACCAGAGTTTATTCTCTACATCAATATTGAGGAGCACCTCCACAGAAAATTCGGCTAGGTTTACTACAGGAACTCTTACGAGGTTGACGCCATAGCAGGAAACCTAAAGGTTGAGGTAAAGGCCGGAAAAGCCCACAGGAGGTGCCTAAGGAACGTCATCGTGCTCGAGAAGGAAGATGTGCCCTTCTTCCTGCTTGAGCTCTCGGTTGGGGAGTGATTTCTTCAACCCCTTACCTCCTCTCCTGATCACCAACAAGTTACGCCCTCCTTCCAGTATTATACCCTCCGGGAGGAGGGAAATCTATAAGTACCCGGAGGGAGGGGGAAATGGTTGAAGTCGGCATAGGGGCAGTAGGGGGTATTTTTGGGTTAATAGGATTAGTCATGGAGTATGCACTTATCCGAAAATATGTTCATGAAAATGACTACAAGGATGTTAAAAAGACCTCTGAAGAATGGTACATAAGTGCCGCTCTCTTGATGCTTGCTTCTACTATGCTAGGGATGGATTTTCTGATTACAGCCGACTTAAACTCAATCAAGGCAGGCAGCATTATGATGGTCTTTGGCATGATTGCACTTATTATGGGCTACAGATACGGAAATAGGGCAAAAGAATTACGCCTCCAAGAAGCCATCGCCAAGGGCGTCGAAATCGGCATGAAAAAGGCAAAGGGAACCTGAAACCTCCCTGCGTTTCCAAATATTCTAATTTAACACCTTCGCATGAGGATTTTTATAAATAGTGAGAACTTACACTTCTCAATCTTTATAAACTTTTGAGAACTAACAGTTCTCAGGTGTTGGTATGAGGCTGGGTGATTTGGCATACATGAATCCCTGGTGGGAGGGAAAGGAAGACTACTACGCGAGGCGCTGGAGGGAGCAGAAAATCCGCTGGTGGCCAAAATGGGTTGATGAGCTCTCACTCGAACCGTTCTCCCTCAACTTCGTCCTCGGACCGAGGCAGGTGGGGAAGACCACGGGAATAAAACTCCTCATCCAGGAACTCCTGAAAGAAAATCCACCGGAGTCGGTTCTATACATCAACGTTGAAATCCTCTCGGGCCATAAAGAACTTTCAGCCCTGCTGAGGGAGTTCCAGGAGCTGAAAGAAAAGGGTGGCATCAAAACTGGCTACATCTTTCTGGACGAAGCCTCATCGCTCGAAGGGTGGTGGAGGGGAGTTAAGCCGCTCATCGACGCTGGTCTTTTGGAGAACGACGTTGTCACGGTTACCGGATCAAGTTCTCTGAAGGTTAAGCGAGACATAGAGTTGTTCCCGGGCAGGAGGGGAAAAGGAATAACCATCGAGGTCATGCCGCTGTCTTTCAGGGAATACGTTGAAGTGATGGGCCTGAAAAGGCCAGAACTCCACAGGGAAAAGACACTGAAACTCTTTGAGGAGTACCTGAAAACCGGTGGCTTCCCGGGATCAATCAACGGCCTCCCCATGGACGATCTTCTCGGGGCGTACGTAGGGGAATTTGTTCGCTTTGGAAAGAGTCTTGAGATAGCCAGAGAAACCCTGGCGGCAGTAATCCGAAGCGCTCCTTCGGCGACGAGTTTTAGGGCACTGGCCGGAATGACCTCAGGCTACTCCTACAAGGTGGTGCAGGATTACGTGGAGTTCTTTAGGGAGCTCTACATCGTTGGGATCGCATACTTGAAGGAAGGGAACAGGGTTCTCTACAAGCGGGAGAAGAAGTTCTTCTTTAGAGACCCGCTTCTGGCGAGGCTCTTCTCAGCGTGGA
>JAMOTW010000163.1 GCA_027062125.1 Thermococcus sp. | reverse complement strand
GATGCCCCCCATCCTATCGAGGAGCGGGCCCGCCAACGCCATCCCGAGCGGCGTCGTGGCCATCAGCCTGCCCACGGTGTAGAGCCAGAAGTTCCGGCCCATCCTCCGGAAATCCTCGAACATCTCCACTAACCCCCATATATCTCTCACTTAATTACCGAATTAAATAATTGAAGAATTAAAGAATCAAATCAGCTCGACCCTCACGTCGCCGTTCACGGTGCTGGCCCTGACCTCAAACTCACCCGTCCCTATAACGGGGTCGCCCGGGTCTATGCCGACCAGCTTAACGTCTCCATTGACCCTTTTGCTGACTATCCTGGCATCGCAGAACTCTGTCAGGCGAAGCACGATGTCGCCGTTAACGCAGCTTACCTCGACGTTCCCCTCGAGCTCCTCGAGGGTAAGTTCGATTTCACCGTTCACCGTGGAGGCCTTCAGGGGGCCGGCGACCGTTAGGTGGGCCCTTATCTCGCCGTTCACGGTGCTGAGCTTCTCGGCCTCGCAGTCCTTCAGGTCCAGCTCACCGTTAACCGTCGTGGCCTCCTCAAAGCGCACGCCCCTGGCCTTAAGTTCGCCGTTCACGTTCTTGGCATTTACAACGACGTTCCTGGGCACCTTCAGGCTTATCTCGGCCCAACCGTTCTCCCTGAGCAGGTTCAGGAACTTTTTCTTCGGCTCCTCCTTGATGACGAGCCTGCTTCCCTTTTGCTCGACTTCAACGTTTACCTCGCCGTGGACGGTGTAGTTCACCTCGACGTAGTCATTTTCCCAGCCTTCAATCTCAATCCGGCCGTTGGTGGCCTTTATGTCGACTTCCCGGACGTTTTCAAATATCATATCAAACCCCCCAGCGGATGAGATTCAAAATCGAAAAGGGGCCTCTCGTGCCCCGTCTTCTTTTCGCAACACTCCTCCCGTCCATCGGCGATTGTGATGGTATCAGGAGCCTTTGGAATTGTCGCGGTCTCCATCCCGCTCACCCCAGGTAGGCGGTCAGCTCGTCGAGGAGCTCCTTCACGCGCCTGTTGAGCAGGGTTCTGTCTATGCCGAGGCCCTCTATCAGCTCGGCGCTCTGCTCCTCCACTATCTCCTTCGCCTTCCTGACCACCAGCCTGTAGGCGTCGCCGTTCTCTATGGTGTACGCTTTGCCCCCAGTCCTTATGCGCACCGTGCCGTCTCTGGCGGAGATCACGACGTCCTCGATGCGTATCTTGGCCCTTCCCCTGCCGACGCTGACCGAGACGTCGCCCGAGCGCAGGGAAACGGTTTCGCCCAAGCTGAGGCTCTCGTTTCCGCTCCGGTAGATCACCCTCTCACCGTCGACCTCGATGGAGTACTCGTCGGTCTGGACCTTCAGCCTCTCGCCGACCTTGGTGAGCTGGAAGCCGTTGCGGAGCTCCCTGATGGTCAGCATGTCCTCAGGGGGCATCTCAGGGTTGCCCTCGCGGAACCTCATCGGGCCTATCTTGACCTCCTCACCGCCCGGCGTCTCTATGACCTCGATGAAGGGCAGCTTCACGTACTCGAAGCCCTCGCCCTCGTAGACCTTGATGAATCCCAGATCAACCACGCTGTCCTTCTTGCCCTTCCGATAGAGCCTGTCGGGGTTCACGAGGTCGTTCACCCTTGAGACGAAGCCTGGATCCGCGGAAGTTTTCCGCCCGGCTATCTTCTCCTCGGTCCACACGATGACCGGGCTGAGGAGCCTCTTCGTCACCCTACCGAGAGGCGTATCAGCCTCGACCGTGACCTCCCCATCCACGACCCAGCCGACCTTCTTCCTTCCGAACTTCACGGGATAGGCCTTGCCGGCTCCCTTGAGCCTCACCCCGCCGAAATCGGCGCCTTCGAACTCGTATGCCTTGCCTTCAACTTTGATGTCGAGCCTCCTCTCATCGAACTTCGCCAGCAGAATTCCCGCTATGACGAGGACGACTGCATAGGCGAAGGCCGTTCCCGCGTAGTCGTGGAGCGCCTCGGACATTCCCAGCCACCCTCCGAAAAACAGGAAGACGCTCGTCCAGAAGAAGCCCTTGGCTAGAGCGAAGACTATTCCGCTTATCGTCACCCCGAACCACTTGCCAACCGAGAGCAGCTCAAATGCAAACAGGAGCGCCACGATGGCGTAGACCAGCTGGTCGTTGTAGGCCTCAAGCCTCAGCGGCCCCTTGAACAGCCATGCGATGAGCAGTATCGCCGTGAGGGCCTTGATGTACTCCGCTATCCTGAACCTTGGGCCTTCATGAGGAACGGCCCGGTACTTCCAACCAAAACTCATTCTTCCACCTCCTCGAGGGCAGTTATTATCTCAAGCAAGCGCAAAAAGAGACGTCCGTCGGGCGATATTTCGTATCCTTCTCCCTTTCTCACCATCCGGGTTTTCACCAGGAGCTTCAGGTGGTGGGAAACGGTGGGGCTTTCCACCCCAAGGGCATCCTTTATCTCCTTGAAGCCCATCGGCCCCTCGGAAAGCATCTTCAGGATCCTTATCCTGTCCGGGTTGGCGAGGGCCTTGAGGGTTTTCGCAGCTCTCTCCTCGTCTATCTCGGGCAGGCTTCCGCCTTCGAGCTTTCTCCTGAGGCGGGCCTTTATCGAGAGCATGACCTCATCAACGGGGTCAATGCTTTCCTCCAGCACCTCCAGCCTCTTTTTCAGCTCTTCGAGCTGAACTTTGAGATCCTCCATGGTACCACCAGGTACAGATTTTTGTAGTACAATTTTCTGTACTTAACTAGTGCGCTAGGTATATAAAAGTTTATCGGTTCGGATGCCAAAAACGTTTTAACGCTTAAACCCCAGTCTACTCCATGAACATCGCCGAGATGCTCGCCCTCATAGCGGTCGGCTACGTCCTCAAGAGGCTGGTTAAATCGGAGAAGCCCTTCAACTACCTCCGAATCCTTGTGAACGACTTTCTCCTCGCCCTTTTCATCTTCGGGAACGTGGCGAGCAAGGACCTGAATTACCTCCTGAGCATAAAGACTGTCTTCCTCTACGTCTTCTTGATAATCTCGATAACCCTTGGGTTTTCGTACATCTACGGCCGTGTCGTCCTTAAAAACGACCCCTGGGCCGGTGCGCTGATGGTTCTCTCGGTCTACCCCAACACGGCCGCCCTCGGCTTTCCGATAGCGAGCCTCTTCCTCGACGACATAACGCCGGCCATACTCTACTCCACGACCAACTCGATGATAGTCATCCCAATCGTCACCTTCATAGCGGCCCACTACTCCAGCGGCGGCGCGAGCGTCAGGGAGAGCTTTCTAAAAGCTCTAAAGTTCCCGCCGACGGTGGCGAACCTCTTCGCCCTTGCACTCGTCATAGGCGGCGTTCCTCTTCCTGCCCAAATCCTTGAGCCGGTAAAAACCGTCGGCTGGCTCAGCATACCCCTGCTCATCATCTACTTCGGCTCCCAGATAACGTTAAGGGCCTTCGACCTGAGGAAGCTCCTCGAGGTTGGAACGTTCAGGATAGCGATTCCATTCACCTTTGTTTTTCTCACCCTCCGCTGGGCGACCCCGGGCGTCTTCTACTCGGTCCTCGTCGAGGCCTCGATGCCCCCGGCCATAGCGGCCAACGCGATTCTAGCTCAGTACCGCCTGAAGGCCGAGGAGGCGATAAGCGTCACCTTCGTGCTGACGCTCTTGGTTCTTGTGGCATTCATCGCAATGAGGGCGATTCTCTGATCTTTGAACACTTCGGAACGCTTTCTTTTAAAGCTGGTAGGATACAGCTGTTTCAGTTCAAGTTTTGAACTTTACAAAACAAGTCTCAAAAAATTTTCGACACTTTGTTATTTCAGGTTTCAATTTATAATTTTAGACTGACTTAGGGAAAGGGTAATAAATCCCTTTTACAAAGATAAACCTACAGAATCCAACGTATGTCTCCAGGGGGTGGTACTTTGAGAAGGTCCCTCCCGGTGGGATTTCAACGGAGATGTGACCCACGACCAACGATATGTACTCTAAAAGATACCCTTTTGGATGGTCGGGGTGGTTGATATGGGGTTTATGGACTCTCTGAAGAGCGCCGCTTCCAGCTTTGTTAAATCCGTACGCCACAAGACCTTCAAGATACCGGCCGAGGAACTGGCCGAAAAGTGGGAGAAGCTCAGGCCTTACAGAGTTGAGATAGAGGCAGACACAAAATACGGAGGAAAGTACAGCACCTCAGCCTGGTTCACCATAGAGGACGTCACCGTCAAAGAGGTTGAGGTCGGGATCTTCCGGAAATCGCGGAAAAAGAAGATCATCGTAAAGTGCTATCGCGAAATAGAGCCCTACGATGAGTATGACGAGGAAGAAGAGGAGATAGACTGGTTCGATTTCTCAAGGGAAGAGGAAGAAACGATAGAAAGAAAAGAGGTGACGTTCTGGGAGGGAGACAAGGTCAAGATACGCATGACCGAGGCCAACTACGAGAAGATGCTTGAACGGGAAGGGGATGTTCTGAAGTGAGAACCGAAGAGTTCTACTCGTGGTGGGTTGATCAAACTTTCTTTTCTTTTTGCCCCTCTGAGGG
>JAMOTW010000162.1 GCA_027062125.1 Thermococcus sp. | reverse complement strand
CGCTGAGGGCCGAGCTCGAGGCATTGAAGCGGAGAGGTGTTGAGAATGATTAGGGTCAGCACGCTCGGGCTCGTTCTGATAGCCACGGCGCTACTCCTAGCAGTTCATCCCCTCACCCTCTACCTTGGCATGCTGGTTTCTTTCGTGATACTGGGAATAGCGCTGATGGAAATAGGCGGCGAGCTCGAGGGCCTCAGGGGCGAGGTCGATGACCTTCACTCCGAGCTGGAAAAGCTGAAGAAGAACTCGGGGGAGGGCCGCGAATGAAGCTCGCCAGGGATCTGTCGGTTCTCTTTGCCGTCCTAATTGCCATGGCCCTGTTGGCCTATGGTGCTTTTAAGCACAGGATAACGGGCATCCTCCTGCTCTGGCTGGCCCTGCTGGTGCTTGTCTTCGCCCTCCTGGCCCTCGTGCTGGAAATCGAGAGGCTGAACTCGAGGGTTGAGGAGCTTGAGTCAAGCCTTCGGAACAGGAGGGGAGGTGAGGACCGTGGTCTGGAAGGATAAGCTCTTCTGGGCCCTTTTCCTCGGTGGGCTTCTCTTCTACGCTCTGATCCCCTTCGTGGGGACGGAAATGGCGGTGGCCGGCTCCGCGCTGTGGGTTATGGCCTTCTCGTATCTCGTGCTCCGGAGCATTGAGAAGTGGGCTCGAGGAACCGGAGGCGGGACTTCCAGGTGAGCAACCTTTTTAATCCCGACCCCGGAGCCACAACCATGCTCGTGTTAGCCTCAGCCAGTCCAAGGAGACGTGAGATACTGGGAAGGTTCATAAAGGAGTTTCAGGTCATCCCGAGCGAGGCCGACGAGCGTTGCTCCCTGAGCGACCCCGGGGAGTACGCGGTCGAGCTTGCGCGGAGAAAGGCCAGGGACGTCTACGGCAGGGTGGGCGGAACGGTGATCGGTGCGGACACCGTGGTCAGCATAAACGGCCATATCCTCGGCAAGCCGAAGAACGGGGAGCACGCCTTCAGGATGCTCAAGCTCCTCAGCGGCAGAATCCATAGGGTCACGACGGGCTACTGCATAATCCACGAGGGGAAGGAGCACTGCGGTAAGGTTGTCACCGAGGTGAAGTTCCGCGAGCTGGACGATGACATAATCAGGGAGTACGTGAAGACCGGCGAGCCGATGGACAAGGCGGGAGCTTACGGGATACAGGGGAAGGCCGGCCTCTTCGTGGAGTGGATACGGGGGGACTACTACAACGTCGTCGGTTTTCCGCTGGAGATAGTCTGGAAGCTCAGGGAGTTTGGTTTTAGGGTTCTCTGACATTCCCGGGTTCATGGAGTCTAAACCTTTAATAGACGTGGTGCCCTTATTTCCCTGGTGGTAGCATGAGGCTGGTTCTCAAGCCCCTCTTTGACTCCGAGCTTCCCGCCGGCTTTGAGGAGATACTGAAAGCCAAGCTCGCCGGGAGGGAAGTGAAGACCGGCGACACCGTGGAGATAGACCTGCTCGGGAAGCCACTGCCCTTCAAGGTTCTCCTGGCGGAGCCGTCGCCCCTGAAGGTTGGAAGGGGAACCCGTGTGGAGTTCTCCCTGGGGGAAGTGAGCGAGGTAACCTTAGAGTTCGAGCGCGATGTTGACCGCGTGCTCCCCTTCGGGAATGGAATCGTGGTGGTTCTCGGTGACGAGGTTCTGATACTGAACCTGATGGGGCAAAAGGTTTATAGCAGAAGGTTCGAGAAACTGAAAGAAGTTAAAGTGACCGAAAATAAGGTGGTGGTAGTTCATGGGAACAAAATCACGCTCATTGAGCCTTGATGGCTTCACCTTCGAGGAGAGCTGGGAGGAGAAGAGGGAGAGGGCGGAAAGGATAGTTGATGTCCTCATGAAGACCCACCCGAGGGAGAAGCTCCTCATAGGCGATCCCTACAGGACGCTCGTCCACTGCATAATCTCCCAGAGAATGCGAGATGAAGTTACCTACCGCGTGTGGGATGAGCTATTCAGGAAATACCACGACATCGAGACGATAGCGTCAACGCCAGTCGAGGAGATGCGGGAGTTCCTGAGAAAGCAGGGAGTGGGATTATGGAAAACGAAGGGCGAGTGGATAGTGAAGGCGTCTCAGATAATCCTTGAGGAGTACGGCGGCAAAGTTCCGGACGATATTCACGAGCTCATGAAGCTACCCGGCATCGGAAGGAAGTGCGCCAACATCGTCTTGGCCTACGGCTTCGGCAGGCAGGCCATACCCGTCGACACCCACGTCAACAGGATAAGCAAGCGCCTCGGCCTGGCCCCGCCGAGGGTTCCGCCCGAGAAGGTTGAGGAGTACCTCGCGGAGCTGATTCCCTACGAGAAGTGGATATACGTCAACCACGCAATGGTGGACCACGGGAGGAGCATCTGCAGGCCGATAAACCCGAAGTGCGAGGAGTGCCCACTGAGGGAGCTCTGTCCCTACGCGAAGGGACTCGTCAGGGACGAGGATATACGGTAGTTTCGTTTTTGTACTCTACCACTAGTCTAAAGGTCGGCTCCGGAAGGTCGTGGATGTGGAACTTCACGGGGAGCCTGAGGACGACCGTCTCCCTCCTGGACGTGAAAAAGCCCTTTCTCACGAGGTACTCAACGCGGGTCTCAAAGAGAACGCTCCCGTTGCAGGTAGAGCCGTTTTGGAGCAGGGTAAAGCTTGGATAGAGGTACAGCCTGACCCCCTTGCCCCAGAGGGGCTTAACCGCCCGGAACCTGGCGCACATGCTTTTACCGCTTTCGTTGAGACAGTCAGGCCCTCCCTCGAATTTCGGAGGGATAATGACCGGGTTGGGGTCTGAAAAATCAGGCCAGATTTCGTCGGCCCAGCCGTCGCCGGTGAGCGTGGCCCTGACCGAGATGCGCTCTATCATGACCGTTTGATTTGGAGACAGCGTTATCAGGAGTGGCCCCTCAATCCGGCACTGGCCGGCGGTTGCCCAGAGCGCCTGGGGAACGTATCGAATCCGCAGGTCAATGGGGCCGTTCCGTTCCCTCTCTATGAAGCCCAGTGTCCTTAAGTCCCCGAGGATGCTCGACAGGTTCGAACCGTCTGCGGTTACGTTCTCCCCTTCCAGCCAGAAAATGCGGGAGTTCCCCGAATGCGCCAGAGTCCTTTCGTGGAGCCACGTGAGGGAATATGCCGTCAGGAGAAGAACCCCCAACACTACCGCCAGATTCCTCCGCCTCACCGCGACCACTGTCGGGAAAACTATGCCAGGGAATAAAAAGTTTTCGAATAGGGAAAGTCACTCTTCCTCTTCCTCGACCTCTTCCCCGGCGAGCTTCCTCAGCTTGTCGAGGTCGGAGCCAACCGCTATGAGAACGTCGCCCCCCCTGATGACGTCGTCCCTTCCGGGGTTGTAGATGTACCTGCTCCCGCGCTTTATGGCGAGTATCCTCGTGCCTATCTTGCTGGGGAGCTTGAGCTGTTGCAGGGTTTTACCACTGAGAACCGAGCCCGGCCTGACTGTGACCCTGCCGAGCTCCTCCTCTGTGTCCTCCATTATCCTCCTGATTATCGGGTGGGGCTCAACGTCCCTCAGCACAAGGTCGGAAATCTTGTATGCGGCGTCGCTTATCTGCTCGTTTATCTCGGCCATGTCTATGACGCTGAGGAGCTTGAGGGGGTCGTCTTCCTTCTTGGCCAGCAGGAGGGCCAGCTTTTTTACCTTGAGGGTCAGCTCGTCCATGCGCTCCTCGAGGAGATAGACCTCCTCCGCTATGTCCTCGCTGTTGTACATGACCGAGGAGAACGCCAGGTCGACCATGAGCGATGACAGGTCCTTCATCTCTATGAGGCAGTTCCTAATCTCCTCAAGCTCATTCATTGCCCATCACCTTGATGTTGCCCCTGGCTATCTCCTTGAGGTAGTCTATGGACGTGTTCGTGCCCCTTCCGATGAGTATGTCTCCGGGGAATATCTTGAAGTCCCCGTCGGGGTCAAAAATCCAGCGCTTGCCCCTCCTAACGGCCACTATCCAGACGCCGGTGTTGGCCGCAAGGTCGAGTTCCTCCAGGGTTCGTCCCACGAGTATGGACTCGGCAGAGACGAAAATCTTGCCGATTATCTCCTCGCTGCCCAGTATCGCCTCGGTTATGACCGGATGGAGCTCGACTCCCTCCAGAACCATCTTCGCCAGGTCGGCCGCGGCGTTGGACATGTCGTCTATGGCGTGCGCCATGTGGAGGATGGACGTTATCTGCTCCGCCTCCTTGGGGCTTCTCGCGGCCAGAACCGCGTGAACCATCAGGTGGTAGTTGAGCAGGTCGAGGTACTCCTCAAGCTCAAGCACCTCCTCGGCCATCTCCTCCTCGTTGAAGAGTATCGAGGAGTAGGCCAGGTCAACCATCAGCTCTGCGGTGTTTTTCATTTCAACGAAGATGTCCTTAACGTTCCTTGGAACCTCTATCTCGTCCCACTCTTCCACCCGGCTCTCACCGATTGGGGAAGAGCGGCAAATCTTATTTAGTTTTCGCCGCGAAAAGTTTAATACCTCTCGGGGGTAAGGTTTCGGAGGGTGAGCGGACATGGAGAGTGATGGCAGTGATCGGCGA